>NZ_LGDB01000206.1:0-65317 GCF_001279655.1 Streptomyces sp. WM6372
CGATCCACCTGGCTCCGGCCCCCGCACCGGCCCCGGCCTACGCCCAGGCCCCCGCGCCGCAGGCCCCGGGCGCGGCCCCGGCGGCTCACGGCGCCGAGGGCTGGCCGCCCCCGCCGCCCGCGGTCCCGGCGTACGGCTCGGGCGGCGGCCACGACGGCGGCGGCTGGGGTGTGCCCCCGACCGCCGACGGCTACCCGCCCGCCAAGCCGAAGGGCAAGGGCGGCATGATCGCAGCCGTGCTCGTGGCGGCGCTCCTCGCGGGCGGCGTCGGCGGCGGCATCGGCTTCTGGGCCGCCGAGCGCAGCGAGAACGGCGTCGGCTCGACCACGGTCGCCGCGGCCAACACCCCCAAGGACGTCAAGCGGGAGGCCGGCTCGATCGCGGGCCTGGCCGCGGGCGCGCTGCCCAGCGTCGTCACCATCGAGGCCTCGGCCGGCGACGGCGAGGGCGGCACCGGCACCGGCTTCGTCTACGACCAGCAGGGCCACATCCTCACCAACAACCACGTGGTGGCCTCCGCCGCGAACGGCGGCAAGCTGTCCGCGACCTTCTCCGACGGCAAGAAGTACGAGGCCGAGGTCGTCGGCCGGGCCCAGGGCTACGACGTGGCCGTGCTCAAGCTGAAGAACCCGCCGTCCGGCCTCAAGCCGCTGCCGCTCGGCGACTCCGACAAGGTCGCGGTCGGCGACTCGACCATCGCGATCGGCGCCCCCTTCGGCCTGTCCAACACGGTCACCACCGGCATCGTGAGCGCCAAGAACCGCCCGGTGGCCTCCGGCGACGGCTCCGGCGGCAAGAACTCGTACATGAGCGCGCTCCAGACGGACGCCTCGATCAACCCCGGCAACTCCGGCGGCCCCCTGCTCGACGGGCGGGGCGCGGTCATCGGCATCAACTCCGCCATCCAGTCGGCCGGCAACGGAGGCTTCGGCGGCGGCCAGGCCGGTTCCATCGGCCTCGGTTTCGCCATCCCGGTCAACCAGGCGAAGAACGTGGCCGAGTCGCTGATCAAGACCGGCAAGCCGGTCTACCCGATCATCTCGGTCTCCGTGGACCTCCAGTCCAAGACCGACGGCGCCAAGATCTCCGACCAGGGCGCGCCCGCCAACGACCTGGTCGACCCCAACGGTCCGGCCGGCAAGGCGGGCCTCAAGCCCGGTGACGTCATCACCCGCTTCGGCGACAAGCCGATCGACAGCGGCCCGACCCTCATCAGCGAGATCTGGACGCACAAGCCGGGCGACGTGGTGAAGCTGACCTACCTGCGCGACGGCAAGCCGAACACCGTCGACATCACCCTCGGTTCGCGGGTCGGCGACAAGTAACGACCGCCGACGGGTACCCCGGTAGGCGAGGGACCGGGGCCGCTGGCTTGATGGGAGGGGCCGTGGGCGCGAAATACGCCTACGGCCCCTCCCAACGTCCGCTTATGCTTCCCTTGTGTTCGATTCGCGGCACATACGCACTTTCCACGAGGTGGTCGCCTCCGGGTCCTACTCGGCGGCCGCCCGTGCTCTGGGGTATACCCAGCCCGCGATCACCCAGCAGATGAAGGCGCTCGAACGCGCCGTCGGCACCCCGCTCTTCACCCGGGTCGGCCGCAAGATGCAGCTCACCGAGGCCGGCGAGTCCATGGCCCGGCACGCCGAGTCCATCCTCGGCAGTCTCTCCGCCGCCGAGGCGCAGCTCAAGGCGTACGCACGCCTGCGCACCGGGCGGGTCCGGCTCTGCGGCTTCCCCAGCGCCAACGTCACCCTGGTCCCCGAGGCCCTGAGCGACCTGGCCAAGGACCATCCGGGCATCCAGGTCGAGCTGTTGGAGGGGGAACCCCCGGAGTCGCTGCGCCGCCTGGAGCGCGGGGAGTGCGACATCACCCTTGCCTTCACCTATCCCGGGCTCCACGAGGAGGTCCCGGAGGAGGTCGCCGAGGTCCGGCTCCTGGAGGACCAGCTGACCGTGCTGCTCCCGACCGGGCACCCGCTGGCCCGGCGGCGGGCCGTGCACCTGGCCGACCTCGCGGAGGAGCGGTGGATCGCCGGCTGCCCGCGCTGCCGGGCGAACCTGCTGCACGAGTGCGCCGAGCTGGGCTTCGTGCCCGACATCCGGTTCGCCACGGACGACAACCTGGTCGTGCAGAGCATGGTCGGACAAGGGCTCGGCGTGGCGATGATGCCCGCGCTCGTGCTGCCCTCCCTCTCCCTCAGCAAGGTGTGCGGGCGGCCGCTCCAGCCCGCCGCCCGCCGGCACATCGCCGCGTACGTCTACCGCGACCATCTGCGCATCCCGGCGACCTCCGTGGTCCTCAACGCGCTCCAGCAGGTGGCTTCCAACCGCGTCGGCTGCTGACCGCCGGGCGGGTCCTTCCCCGAATCCATAAGCAGTTCTTGGGATTTCAGGTGAGAACTGTCGTTGGACGTGATGGGTCGGCTGCTCGACGCTGCCCCTATGACCACCACTACGCCGGCCCGTACGACCGCGAGGATGGCCGCCCTCGTCAGTGAGATCCGTACGGTCGTGGACCGGGGGCTGGCCCCGGACCTGACCGCCTACCTCGTCGGCGAGCGCGTCGCCCCGCACCTGGGCACGCCCGATCTGCTCACCCCCGAGCAGCGCGAGGGTGACCCCGACCGGTACCGGCAGCACGTCCTGCACGCTGAGTCGGACGGCAGCTTCTCGGTGGTCGCCCTGGTGTGGATGCCCGGCCAGGAGACCGCCATCCACGACCACGTCTCCTGGTGCGTGGCCGGGGTGCACGAGGGCCAGGAGAGCGAGCTCCGCTACCGGCTGGCCCCCGCGACGGGAGACGGCTGCGCCCGGCTGGTGGCGACCGAGCACGTGGTCAACGGCCCGGGTGACGTCTGCGGATTCGCCCCGCCCGGCGATATCCACAAGGTCTACAACTCCTGTCGCACCACGGCGATATCCCTGCACGTCTACGGAGCGGATGTCATCCGCCTGGGCAGCAGCGTCCGCCGCGTCTACACGCTTCCCACGGACTGATGGCGCTGCTGAACCGCCCCGTACGCGGGGCGGATACCGAGGGCGCCGGGCCTGTTTCACGTGAAACATCCTCGTCCTGGCCGGGGTTGGGCATGGCGGCCGCCGGAGTGCTGGTGGCGTGGTCCGTGCACCGGCTGGTGCCCGCGGTACCCATGCTGACCGCGTCGGTGGTACTCGGCATCGCGGTGGCCCATCTCCCGGGCATACGGGAAGTCGTACGGGGGGCAGCCCGCCCGGGCCTCTCGCTCGCCGGCCGGCGGCTGATGCGGATCGGCATCGTCCTGCTGGGCCTCGGCCTGGGCCTGGACCAGGTGCTCCGGCTGGGCTGGGCCACGGTGGCGATGGTGGCCGCGGTGGTCGCCGCCACCTTCTTCGGCACCCTCTGGCTGGGTCGCCGGCTCGGGCTCCCGGGCGACCAGCCGCTGCTGATCGCCACCGGGTACTCGATCTGCGGGGCCTCGGCCATCGGCGCGGTGAGCCAGGTGTCGGGCAGCGACGAGGAGGACGTGGCTGCTTCGGTCGCGCTGGTGACCCTGTGCGGGACACTGGCCATCGCGGTCCTCCCGCTCCTCCAGGGTCCGTTGGGGCTCTCGGATCCGGCCTTCGGGCGCTGGGTCGGCGCGAGCGTCCACGACGTCGGCCAGGTGGTGGCCACCGCCCAGACCGCGGGCCCGGGCGCACTCGGCGAGGCCGTCCTGGTCAAGCTGATGCGGGTGGCCCTGCTGGCTCCGCTGGTGGCCGCGGTGGCCTTCTCCGTACGGGCACGGCGGCAGGGTGTGCGGATGCCCTCGGGACGCCGCCCGGCGCCGGTCCCGCTGTTCGTGGCCGGGTTCCTGGCCGCGGCCGCGCTGCGCGCCACCGGTGTGCTGCCCGAGGCGGCGCTCGACTGGGCACACACGGCGCAGGAACTGCTGCTGGCTGCGGCCCTGTTCGGGCTGGGCAGCGCGGTGGACCTTCCCCGGCTGGCCCGGACCGGCGGCCGGGCCGCGGTGCTGGGGCTCGGGGCCTGGCTGGTGGTGGCCGGGGTCTCGTACGCGGGCGTGCTGCTGACGGTATGACATCAGCCCGCGAGCTCCCGCAGTCCATCGAAGGGAGTTGGCCAATTCCTGGCCGGAACCGACCGAACGTTCCGACCGCCTCCTGACTTCTCGTGCCGCACGTGCGACCCTGCGGCCGATCCGCACCGACAGCTCTTCACCCCCACCCTGCCCGTTCCGACGGGACCGGGCACGGCAGAAGGAGTCCTGCGTGAATCGTCATCGCACGGCAGCATCGGTCCTCATGGCGGCGGGCGCCCTGATCGCGGGCGCGCTGACGGCGGCCGCCCCTTCGGCCGCAGCCGATTCTCCGGCCTCGTTCCAGCAGCAGCACACCCAGGGTTTCTGGACCGCCGAGCGGATGCGCGGCGCCACCCCGCTGGACGTGACGGCGGCACCCGGGACCGGGCGGGCGCCGGCCGCGGCCGCCGCCCGGCCCACGGTGGTCGCCCCGACGTCGGCCTCCACCGCGTCGGCCTCCGCCGCGTCGGCCTCCCCGACGTCGTTCCCGCAGGCGGGCGGGGCGTGGACGGGCGGCGGGGCAGTGGTCAAGACCTCGGGCCGGGTCTTCTTCACCTTCGGCGACCGCACGGCGTCGTGCTCCGGCGACTCGATCACCAGCGCCAACGGCAGCACCGTGATCACCGCGGGCCACTGCGTGAAGTACCAGGGCGCCTGGCACACCAACTGGATCTTCGTACCCGCGTACGACAACGGAAACGCGCCCTACGGGCAGTGGTCGGCCACCAAGACCTTCGCGACGGACCAGTGGGCCGCCAGCGAGGACATGAACATGGACGTCGGCCTCGCCGTCGTGGCCCCGCTCAACGGCCAGAAGCTCAGCCAGGCCGTCGGCGCCCAGGGGATCGCGTTCAACGGCGGCTACAACAAGAAGATGTACTCCTTCGGGTTCCCCGCCGCCGCGCCGTACGACGGCACCAAGCTGGTCTACTGCAGCGGGAACACCGGCAAGGACTTCCTGCTGACCAAGGACCACAGCCTGGGCTGCAACATGACCGGCGGCTCCAGCGGCGGCCCCTGGTTCCAGGACTTCAACGAGGCCACGGGCCTGGGCACCCAGGTCTCGGTGAACAGCTTCGGCTACACGTTCCTGCCGAACCGGATGTTCGGCCCGTACTTCGGCAACGAGGCGAAGGCGGCCTACGACAAGGCCCAGAATTCCTGACCCAGCCGCCCCCCACCTGCCGGTACTCTGTACCGGCCAGGTGGGTTGCCCGAGCGGCCTAAGGGAACGGTCTTGAAAACCGTCGTGGCGCGAGTCACCGTGGGTTCAAATCCCACACCCACCGCATGAGGCCGGCGTAGCCGCGGGCCGGAAGGGGCGCTCCTCACCAGGGGCGCCCCTTCGTCATACGGTCTGTTTCACCCCGGCAGGACCGCCCGCCAGTCGTTGCTCGTGTGCCACTGGCCCGGCGGGTACTCGAAGGAGGTCTCGCCGAGCAGTACGAAGCCGGCCGCGCGGCAGACGGCGTTGGATGCCCCGTGTTCGACGGACGGGAAGGCGTGGAGGTGGCGGCGCGTGCCGTGCGCGGCCGCGTGGGCGATGAGCGCGCGGGCCGCTTTCGCGGCGAGGCCGCGGCCCTGGAACTCGGGGAGGACGCCCCACCCGGTCTCGTAGACCTCCTCGTCCTTCCATGTGCGCTCCCAGAAGGCGATCGTGCCCACGCTCTCGCCCTCGGCGACGATCCGGAACACCCGTCCGGCCGCCGGCTCGCGGGCGCTCAGCGCCAGGTACCGCTGATGGCGGTCCTTGAGTTCGGCTCCGGATTCCGGGCCGCCGAGATGTTCGGTCATGACGGGCTCGTTCTTGCGCAGCAGCAGCCAGAAGTCGCCCTCTGCCCAGGGCACGAGCTCTAGGGGGGTGTCCATGCCGCCACGGTAGGCGCTAGGCCCTTCGAGTGGTGTTTGTCGGAAGATCGGCGCGGGTGGTGGGGGCGCTGCGGTTGCGACCACATCATGACGAATGTATGCAGATCCGCCCGTCGGAACATCGCGAAACGAAGGACCTCGTCATGGCTCACCGCATCACCGTCACGTCGATCTGGACCGCAGTCGCCGTCGTCGTCGCGCTCCTCGCCTCCCTCGGGTTCGGCTCCAAGGCCGCGCCGGCCGCCGCCTCCACCGTCCCCGCTCCTGCTCCCTCCCGCCGCGCGGCCGCCGCCGTACGCCGGACGGCCAGGCCGATGGGCCGGCCGATGGGCCGGCGGAGCTGGCGGGCGATGATGCGGGGCGGATCGCTCCCGCCGACTATCAAGCAGCGGATCCGTGCCGAGGCGCACGGCAAGGCCCCGTCCGTCCGCCGGTCGACCACCGCCGCCGCGTCCCTGGCCGGCAGCGCCGCCGGAGCCGGTCGCGAGGGGCTCGACCTGGTCGCGTAGCGCCCGTACGGAGTCGCACGCTTCGCGCAGTCGGCAGTAGGCGGCCGGCAGTAGGCAGGAACGAGCAGTAACGGCAGGAGCAGGCGCTGGAGCCCGGTCGGCAGGTCGCGACCGCGGATCGCGCCGGTGATGTGCCCCGGAGCGGGGCACGGTGGGATGGCCCCGGCGGGCGCCGGGGGCGCGCAGGGGGCGTGAAGCCTGGCATTGCAGGGCCGCGGGCCCGGGAGACGGTGGGGTTCCCGGACAGAGCGGCCCTTTTCGGCATGTTCGGCGCACATGAGTTTGAGGAAACGTTTCGGCTCAGATCCAGTGGGGGTTTCAGCCGCCTCCACCGCGCTGACCAGCGGCGTTGGGATGCGAATGAGGTTTATCCGATGTTGCTCATGCTTGCGGGGGAATCGTGGGCTCCGGGCTGGTTCGCCGGGGATTCGGTGGGCAACTCTGGTCTCGCGACGTCGTCACCACGCAACGACGAGGCGGTCGGCCAACTGCCTTGGAGCAACCCCCACTTCGCTCTTCTGGAGGATTCAGACATGGCAAGCATCCGTACCGCCCGCGTCATCGCCGCCGTCGCCGCTCTCCCCCTCGCCGTTTCCCTCTTCGGTGGCGTGGCCACGGCCGACAACGGCTCCTTCGCGAACGACGGGTCGAATGCGAGTGCCGCCAGCATCATCGGCAGCGGTGTCGGCGGGAACAACAGCGGCAATTCGTCGACGTCCCAGCAGGTGGCCACAGGTTCCGGTGCGTCCAATCAGAACAACACCGCGCAGGTCAACGGCTCGGCCTTCACGGCGATCCAGCAGGGCAACCTGGCGGTCAACTTCCACCCCTGGTGGTAGGCGCTCCCCGAGTCCTCTGAGTCTTGAGGGCGCCTGTGCCACCGGACCGGCTGGGGTCCGGTGGGGCAGGCGCCCTCGCGCGTTCGTGCGCAGCCCCTCGCGCGCTCTCCCGACCTTGACATCCACGGTGAATCTGACGGACAGTCAGGTTCACTCGATGATGTGATGCCGGGAGGCCAGCGCCGTGCACCTCGCCCCGACCGAAGGCCAGTTGCGGCTGCGCGCCGAACTGCGGGAGTACTTCCACGATCTGCTGCCGGACGGGCCCCCCGAGGACCCGGCCGCCCAGCGCGCACTGCTGCGCCGCATCGGCGCCGACGGACTGCTCGGCCTCGGCTGGCCCGTCGAGTACGGCGGCCAAGGACGCGGCCCCGACGAGCAGTTCGTGTTCTTCGACGAGGCCTACCGGGCCGGCGCCCCCGTCTCCATGGTCACCCTCAACACCGTCGGCCCGACCCTGATGAAGTACGGGACCCCGGAGCAGAAGGACTACTTCCTTCCCCGGATCCTCAGCGGCGAGATCGTCTTCGCCATCGGCTACTCGGAGCCCGAGGCGGGCACCGACCTGGCCTCGCTGCGCACCCGCGCCGTACGCGACGGAGCCGACTGGCTCGTCGACGGGCAGAAGATCTTCACCTCGAACGCCCAGAACGCCGACTGGATCTGGCTCGCCTGCCGCACCGATCCCGACGCCCCCAAGCACAAGGGCATCTCGATCATCCTGGTCCCCACCGACGCCCCCGGCTTCGCGTGGACCCCGATCGAGACGGTCGGCGGCCTCACGACCACGTCGACGTACTACGACGGGCTCCGCGTGCCCGCCGGGAACCTCGTCGGCCCCGAGCACGGCGGCTGGGGGCTGATCACCAACCAGCTCAACCACGAGCGCGTGGCCCTCGCCGCCATCGGCATGCAGGCCGAGGACTTCTACACGAGCGCCCTGCGCCACGCCCGCACCCCCGATCCGGTCACCGGTGAGCGCCCCGCCGACCGGCCCTGGGTGCAGTCCCGGCTCGCCGAGGCCCACGCCCGGCTGGCCGCCGTACGCCTCCTCAACTGGCGCCTCGTCCAGGACGTGGGCGCCGGCACCCTGGCCCCCGGCGACGCGAGCGGAGTGAAGTTCCTCGGCACCGAGTCCACCGTCGAGGTGTACCGGATGTGCCAGGAGGTGGTGGGCGAGGAGGCGCTCGTACGGGGGCCCGCGGCCTTCGCCGGCGGCGAACTGGAGCGGATGAACCGGGCCGCGCAGATCAACACCTTCGGCGGCGGGGTCAGCGAGGTCCAGCGGGAGATCGTCGCCATGATGCGGCTCGGCATGAAGGGAAGGAAGCGATGACCGCCACGCCGGAGCAGGCAGCGGATACGGAAGCGGGTACGGGAGCGGGCACCGGCGAGGGCCCCGAGGAGGCCGCCCGGTTCCACGCACTGCTCGCGTCCTTCGAAGGGCGGCCCGCCGCCACCGCGGGCCAGGGCAAGGACCCCGTCAACCAGCCGATGATCCGCCACTGGTGCGAGGCGATGGGCGATGCCAACCCCGCCTACACCGGCCCGGACGCCATCGCCCCGCCCACCATGCTCCAGGCCTGGACGATGGGCGGGCTCTCCGGGCACGGCGACCGCTCCTCCGCCTACGACGAGCTCCTCGCCCTGCTCGACGGCGCGGGCTGCACCTCCGTCGTGGCCACCGACTGCGAGCAGGAGTACCTGCGACCGCTGCGCCCCGGCGACACGGTCACCTACGACGCCGTCATCGAGTCCGTGTCCCCGCGCAAGACGACCAAGCTGGGCACCGGCCACTTCGTGACCACCCGCATGGACGTCCGTGCGGACGGCGAACCCGCCGGGACCCACCGCTTCCGGATCCTCAAGTACGCGCCCGCCGCCCCGCGCGAGAAGAAGCCCGCGGCGCGGCGCCCCCGCCCGGTGGTCAACCGCGACAACCAGGGCTTCTGGGACGGGGTCGCTGACCACAAGCTGCTGATCCAGCGCTGTACCGCCTGCGGGACCCTCCGTTTCCCCTGGCTGCCCGGCTGCAACGCCTGCGCGAGCCTGGACTGGGACACCGTCGAGGCCTCCGGCGCCGGCACGGTGTTCAGCTACGTCGTCATGCACCACCCGCCCTTCCCCGCCTTCACCGCGCATGAACATGCCGCTGGCGCGGCGGGACCGTACGCGGTCGCCCTCGTCGAACTCGCCGAGGGCGTCCGGATGGTCAGCAACATCACCGGCGTCCCCTACGACAAGGTCCGCATCGGGATGCCCGTGCACCTGGAGTTCCTGCGGGCCGACGAGGACCTGGAACTGCCGGTCTTCCGAGGGAGCGAGGGCTGATGGACTTCCACCCCACCGAGGAGCAGGCCGCGGCGGCCGGGCTCGCCGCCCGGATCTTCGGCGACCTCGCCACCCACGACCGCCTCGCCGCGGCCGGCACCGGCAGCGACGCCGAGCTGTGGAAAGCCCTCACCGCCGCCGGACTGACCGCCGCCGTGGAGGACGTCGGCCTGCTCGGCCTGGTGCTGCTGCTGGAGGAGCAGGGCCGCACCACCGCGCAGGTCCCGTACGCCGCCACCTGCGCGTACGGGATCCTGCCCGTCGCCGCGCACGGCAGCGCCGAGCAGCGCGCCCGGCTGCTGCCCGCCCTGGGCTCGGGTGAGGCGGTCGCCACCGGAGCCTTCCCGGCCCGCGGCCGCATCACCGCCTCGCCGGACGGCCGGCTGACCGGGACCGCACCCGTCGTGCCCTGGCTGCGCGACGCCACCCACGTGCTGGTCCCGGACGCCGACCGGGCCCTGTGGCTCGTACGGACGGACGCACCCGGCGTCGGGACGCCCGAGGTGGAGACCACCGCCCCCTGGTCGGCGGGGCGGCTCACCCTGTCCGGGACCGAGGCCGAACGGCTCGGCGACGGCCGGGCCTACGAAGAGGTCCTGGCCGCCGCCCGCACCGCCTTCGCCGGGCTCCAGGCGGGGGTCTGCGCGGGCTCCCTGGCCCGTGCGGTCGAGTACACCTCCACCCGCGAGCAGTTCGGCCGGCCTCTCTCCACGAACCAGGGGGTCATGCTGCGCGCGGCCGACGCGTACATGGACACCGAGGCGATCCGGGTCACCGCGTACGAGGCGGCCTGGCGGATCGACGAGGGACTTCCGGCGCGCGAGCACGCCCTGACCGCGGCCTGGTGGGCCTCGGAGGCGGGCAAGCGGGTCGTGCACGCGGGCCAGCACCTGCACGGCGGGATGGGCGCCGACCTGGACCATCCCGTCCACCGGCACTTCCTCTGGGGGCGCCAGCTGGACGCGTACCTGGGCTGCGGCAGCGAGCTGCTGGCCGAGCTGGGCGCGCTCCTGTCCGAGGACGCAGCACCCGAGGGGGAGGACGCATGAACGTCGGAGACACACTGGCGCCGCTGGAGATACCGGTGACGCGCACGCTGATCGTCGCGGGCGCGATCGCCTCGCGCGACTACCAGGACGTCCACCACGACGCCCCGCTCGCGCGTGAGAAGGGCTCCCCGGACATCTTCATGAACATCCTGACCACCAACGGCCTGGTCGGCCGGTACGTCACCGACCGCCTCGGGCCGGGCACCGTCCTGCGCAAGGTGGCCATCCGGCTCGGCGCCCCCAACTACCCGGGCGACACCATGGTCCTGACCGGCACCGTGGTCGCCGTCGGCGGAGACCGGGTGGAGATCCGGGTCGTCGGCGCCAACGGCATCGGTCACCACGTCACCGGCACGGTCACGGTCACGCTCGCCGCGGAGGTGACGGCATGAGCGTCCGGCACCGTGACACGCTCGGCGGGCGCGCCGCCATCGCCGGAATCGGCGCGACCGAGTTCTCCAAGGACTCCGGCCGCAGCGAGCTGCGCCTCGCCGTCGAAGCCGTGCACGCCGCCCTCGACGACGCCGGGCTGACCCCCGCCGACGTCGACGGCATGGTCACGTTCACCATGGACACCAGCCCCGAGATCACCGTGGCCCAGGCCGCCGGCATCGGGGAGCTCTCCTTCTTCTCCCGCATCCACTACGGCGGCGGCGCAGCCTGCGCCACGGTCCAGCAGGCCGCCCTCGCCGTCGCCACCGGCGTCGCGGAGGTCGTGGTCTGCTACCGCGCCTTCAACGAGCGCTCCGGCCGCCGCTTCGGCTCCGGCGTGCAGCAGCGCGAACCCTCGGCGGAGGGAGCGGCGCTGGGCTGGTCGCTGCCCTGGGGGCTGTTGACCCCGGCCTCCTGGGTGGCCATGACCGCCCAGCGCTATCTGCACGCCTACAACCTGACCCCCGAGGCCTTCGGCCACGTTGCGGTCACCGACCGCCGGCACGCGGCGAACAACCCCGCCGCGTACTTCCACGGCAAGCCCATCACCCTCGCCGACCACGCCGCCTCGCGCTGGATCGTCGAACCGCTGCGGCTGCTGGACTGCTGCCAGGAGACGGACGGCGGCCAGGCGCTGATCGTCACCAGTACCGAGCGCGCCCGGGACCTGCGCCACGCGCCCGCCGTGATCACCGCGGCAGCGCAGGGAGCCGGCCGCCGCCAGGAGGGCATGACCTCCTTCTACCGTGACGACCTCACCGGGCTGCCGGAGATGGACGTGGTCGCCCGGCAGCTCTGGCGGACCAGCGGACTGCGGCCCTCGGACATCGACGTCGGCATCCTCTACGACCACTTCACGCCGTTCGTCCTGATGCAGCTCGAGGAGTTCGGCTTCTGCAAGCCCGGCGAGGCCGCCAACTTCGTGGCCGCGGACGCGCTCCCGCTCAACACCCACGGCGGCCAGCTCGGGGAGGCGTACCTGCACGGCATGAACGGCATCGCCGAGGCGGTCCGCCAGCTGCGCGGCACCTCCGTGAACCAGGTGGCGGGCGCCGCCCGTGCCCTGGTCACGGCCGGGACCGGGGTACCGACGTCCGGACTGATCCTCGGCGCCGACTGCTGAGCCCACAGCCGCGCGCCGGTCCCCGGCCGGCCCCGCGCGCCGGCTCCCGGTCGGCCCCTCGGGCCGGTCCCCGGCCGGTCCGGGGGCCGGGACCGCGGTCTGCCCCTCCTCCACCTTCAGGAGGTGGGGCAAGCCCCACTCCTACAACCTGAGATGGATCCAGCTTCGGCACTTGCGGCCGATCCCAGGTCCGGGCCGCGCTTCTAGCGTGGAGCCATGACCACGCCTGTGTGCACGCTCGCCTCGAACCCGACGCCGTACCCGTCGTTCTCGGCGTACGTCCGGACCCGCGGCTCGGTCCTGATGCGCACCGCACGCTCGCTCACCGCCAACCCGTGCGATGCCGAGGACCTGCTCCAGACGGCTCTCGCCAAGACGTACGTCGCGTGGGACCGCATCGAGGACCACCGCGCCCTCGACGGCTACGTCCGGCGGGCCCTGGTCAACACCCGTACCTCCCAGTGGCGCAAGCGCAAGGTCGACGAGTTCGCCTGCGAGGAGCTGCCGGAACCCGAGGCGACGCCCGCATCCGACCCCGCCGAGGCGCAGGCGCTGCACGACGCGATGTGGCGAGCGGTGACCCGGCTTCCCGACCGGCAGCGCGCGATGGTCGTCCTGCGCTACTACGAGGACCTGAGCGAGGCGCAGACCGCCGAACTGCTCGGGGTCTCGATCGGCACGGTCAAGAGCGCCGTCTCGCGCGCTCTGGTCAAGCTCCGTGAGGACCCGGAGCTCACCCCGGTCCGCTGAGCCGACCCGTGTTTCACGTGAAACATCGGTGTTTCACGTGAAACGTCGGCGATTGGTTGCCGTGTTTGTACCCCCGGGTAGTGACATGCCGACCGGTACGTGCGCAGAATCGGCAGCATCCGTAGCCGCCGCAGCGCCGCAGCGCTCACCGGGAGGACGCTTTGCTGAGCACCATGCAGGACGTACCGCTCCTCGTCACCCGCATACTCCAGCACGGGATGACGATCCACGGGAAATCCCAGGTCACGACCTGGACCGGGGAGGCCGAGCCGCACCGTCGCAGCTTCGCCGAGATCGGTACCCGCGCCACCCGCCTCGCCAACGCCCTGCGCGACGAACTGGGCGTCCAGCAGGACGACCGGGTGGCGACCCTGATGTGGAACAACGCGGAGCACGTCGAGGCGTACTTCGCGATCCCCTCCATGGGTTCCGTACTCCACACCCTCAACCTGCGTCTGCCTCCCGAGCAGCTGATCTTCATCGTCAACCACGCGGTCGACCGGGTGGTGCTGGTCAACGGGACCCTGCTGCCGCTGCTGGTCCCGCTGCTGCCGCACCTGCCGACCGTCGAGCACGTGGTCGTCTCCGGCATCGGGGACCGCTCCGGACTCGAAGCCCTCGCGCAGGAGCGCGGCTTCCGCGTCCACGACTACGAGGAGCTGATCGCGGACCGCGCGACCTCGTACGACTGGCCGGAGCTGGACGAGCGCCAGGCCGCGGCCATGTGCTACACCTCCGGAACCACCGGCGACCCCAAGAGCGTCGTCTACTCCCACCGTTCGATCTACCTGCACTCGATGCAGGTCAACATGGCCGAGTCGATGGGCCTGACCGACCACGACACCACCCTCGTCGTGGTCCCGCAGTTCCACGTCAACGCCTGGGGCCTGCCGCACGCGGTGTTCATGACCGGCATCAACATGCTGATGCCGGACCGGTTCCTCCAGCCCGCCCCGCTCGCCGAAATGATCGAGCGGGAGAAGCCCACGCACGCCGCGGCCGTCCCCACCATCTGGCAGGGACTGCTCGCCGAGGTCACCGCCAACCCGCGCGACCTGACCTCGATGAAGCAGGTCACCATCGGCGGCGCGGCCTGTCCGCCCTCCCTGATGGAGGCCTACGACAAGCTCGGCGTCCGCCTCTGCCACGCCTGGGGCATGACCGAGACCTCCCCGCTGGGCACCATGGCGCACCCGCCGGCCGGCCTCAGCGCCGAGGAGCAGTGGCCGTACCGGATCACCCAGGGCCGCTTCCCGGCGGGCGTCGAGCCGCGCCTGGTGGGCCCCGGGGGCGACATCCTGCCCTGGGACGGTGAGTCGGCGGGCGAGCTCGAAGTACGCGGCACCTGGATCGCGGGCTCCTACTACGGCGGAGCCGCCGGAGAACCGCTGCGCCCCGAGGACAAGTTCAGCGCGGACGGCTGGCTCAAGACCGGCGACGTCGGTGTGATCAGCCCCGACGGGTTCCTCACGCTGACCGACCGGGCCAAGGACGTCATCAAGTCCGGCGGCGAGTGGATCTCCAGCGTGGAGCTGGAGAACGCGCTGATGGCGCACCCCGAGATCGTCGAGGCGGCGGTCGTCGCCGTCCCGGACGAGAAGTGGGGCGAGCGCCCGCTGGCGACCGTCGTCCTCAAGGAGGGCGCGACCGTGGACTACGACGGGCTGCGCGTCTTCCTCGGCCAGTCCATCGCCAAGTGGCAGCTGCCCGAGCGCTGGACGACCGTCGCGGCCGTTCCGAAGACCAGCGTCGGCAAGTTCGACAAGAAGGTCATACGGAGGCAGTACGCGGACGGCGAGCTGGTCGTCACCAAGCTCGACTGACGCGACCGAATCGGCGGAGGCGCGAAGCCTTCCTGCTCAGCCCTGGCCGGCCTTCGTCAGCCAGGGCCGCAGCAGCCTGCTGACGGCCGGCATCGCCAGGTAGGTCATCAGCGTGCTGAAGACGACGGCGAAGGCGGCCGTCCGCAGGACGAAGTGCACGTTCACCAGGTACGGCCCGAGCACCGCGTTGCCGGCGAGCGAGATCGGGAAGATGGCCAGCCCCGAGCTGATCGCCATCTTCCACCGCGGCGGCGCGGGCCGGGTCGTACCCGGCTTGGCGAACCAGGTCTCCATGCCGTGCAGTTCGCGCCGGGCTATCTCGGTGTGGTGGTGGCCGAGGCAGTTGGAGAACCACTGGGCCCGCTCGGCGGAGTCCTGCCACCGCTGGAAGGCCGCGTGGTCCCGGAAGCGGTGGACCAGGAACCACGGCCCGCCGTCCGCCGCCGGACGGAACAGCCCGTACCCCAGGTGCCCGGGGAAGGTCGCGGCCGTCTCCAGGATGCCGTGGGCCCAGGCCTCGAACGTCTCCTCGTGGCCCGGCTCCACCTGCCGGGCGATGAGCAGGTTCACCTCCCCGTTGTCGGCGGGGACGGTCTGCTCGCTCGCGTCGATGATGGCCATCGGGCCAGGATGACTAGTTCGTGCCGATCTTGGCCAGCAGGTCCACGATGCGGCCCTGGACGTCCGCCGTGGTGGCCCGCTCGGCGAGGAAGAGCACGCTCTCCCCGGAGGCCAGCCGCGGCAGTTCGGCCGGCTCGATCCCCGTGGCCGTGTAGACCACCAGCGGGGTCCGGTTGAGCTGCCCGTTGGCGCGCAGCCAGTCCACGATCCCGGCCCGCCGGCGCCGGACCTGCATGAGGTCCATGACCACCAGGTTGGGCCGCACCCGCGTCGCCAGCTCCACCGCGTCGGTGTCCGCGCCCGCCCGCGCGACCTGGAGGCCGCGCCGTTCCAGGGCGGCCGTCAGTGCCGTCGCGATCTCGTCGCGCTCCTCGATCAGCAGCACCCGGGAAGGGTGCTGCTCGCTGTCGCGCGGCGCGAGCGCCTTGAGGAGGACGGCCGGGTCGGCCCCGTACGCCGCCTCGCGCGTGGCGTGCCCCAGCCCGGCCGTGACCAGTACGGGGACCTCGGCGGCCACCGCGGCCTGGCGCAGGGACTGCAGGGCGGTCCGGGTGATCGGTCCGGTCAGCGGGTCCACGAACAGCGCGGCAGGGAACGCGGCGATCTGCGCGTCCACCTCCTCGCGGGAGTGCACGATCACCGGGCGGTAGCCGCGGTCGCTGAGCGCCTGCTGGGTCTGTACGTCGGGCGCCGGCCACACCAGCAGGCGGCGCGGGTTGTCCAGGGGCTCCGGAGGCAGCTCGTCGTCCACGGGCAGCGGTACGGGCCGGTTGACCACCTCGACGGCGCCCCCGGGCCCGTCCAGCGGCTCGGGGCCCTCGTCGGCGCCCGCCTCGGGGGCTCCTATAGCGAACGCCCGTCCCTGGGGCGCGGGCTCGGCGAGCCGGCGACGGCGGCCGGAGCCGCCCGTACCGCCCGCGCCGTTGGTGCTTCCGGAGTCGACCGAGATGCCCTGACCGAGCGTGCCGAGGGCGCGCACGCTGATCGGCTGCGCGGCCTCCGCCGGGGCCACCTGGGGCTGCCGGGCACCGGGCACGGCCACCGGGCCGGCGGCCTCCTCGTCCTCGGGAGCGGTCCGGGCCGCCGGGACCGGCCAGGCCGGAGTGGCGGGCAGCGCCCGCCGCCGACCGGTCGGCGGTACGGGCTCCTCCGCGGCCGCGGCCGGCGGCGCGGCGGGGGCCGCGGGCTCGGCAGCGGGCGCACCCAGCACCCGGCGCCCGCGCCGACCGGCCGGGGCGTCGCCCTCGGCCTCGCCGGGAGCGGGGGCCGCACCGGCCATGGCGGAGCCCTGCGCGGGAGCCGCTGCCGGTGCCGGCGCCGGCACCGGAGCGGGAGCCGCTGCCGGGGTCGGACCGGCGGGCAGCGCGAAGCCGCCCTCGGGAGCGATGGGCCGTACGGGGGCCTGCGGGGCGGCGGCCGGAGCCGGGCCGAGGCCCGTCACGGGCACGGGACCGCCGGGTTGCGGCGCGGCGGCCGCACCCAGCGCACGCCGCCGCCCGGCGGGATGCTCGGTCACCGGAACCGGCGGCACGGCGGGCATCGGCGGTACGGGCGCCACCGGCGCGCCCTGCGGAACCGGTACGCCCTGCGGCACAGGGGAGGCCGGCGGCACCGGGGACATGCCGGGACCGCGACCGGGTCCGGGCGCGCCCTGCGGCACCGGCGGGAGCGCGGGCATGGCGGTGCCCTGCGGGGGCACGGGCCGGCCGGGGCCGCCCTCGCCGCTGCCCGTACCGCTGCCGTCGCCGTCCCGGCCGCGCCGGCGCCCGGTGCCCAGGCCCGCCGGGTTCACCGGGGACTGCGCGAGCTCGGGAGCCGCGGCGTCGACGGCACCCGCCTCGCCCGCCCGCCGCCGCCCGGACGGCAGCGCCAGCGCGCCCCCGCCCTCGGCGGCGCCGTTCGGCTTCGCTTCCTCGGCGGCGTCCTCCAGGAACGCGTCCACCCCGCGCCGGGCCCGCCGACCGGCGGGGCCCTTGCCCGCGCCCTCGGCGGCCGCCGCCTCCTTCGCGGGCTCGGGCTCGGGCTCCGGATCGGGCAGCGTCACCGTTCCGGCTCCCGCGCCCAGCGGCAGCTCCAGTACGTACGCACCGCCGGGCGCGCCCGGCACCTCCACCGTCTGCAGCACGCCCCCGTGCGCGGCCACGACGCCCCGCACGATCGGCTCGTGCACGGGGTTGCCGCCCTCGTACGGTCCGCGCACCTCGATCCGTACGACCTCGCCCCGCTGCGCGGCGGCGACGACGATCGTCGAGTCGCTGTACCCGCTGCCCTGGCGGGTCTTGCCAGTGGCGTCCACCCCGGCGACGTCGGCGACCAGGTGCGCGAGGGCGCCCGCGATCCGCTCGGCGTCCACCTCGGCCTCGATGGTCGGCGCGTGGACGGCGAACTGCACGCGGCCCGGGCCGATCAGCTCGACGGCGCCGTCGATGCCGGCCGCGACGACCCCGTCGATCAGGACCTTCTTCTTCCTGAGCTTCTCGGTGCCCGCGTCGAGCCGCTGGAAGCCGAGCACGTTGTCGACCAGCGCGGTCATCCGGGAGTACCCGGCGGCCAGGTGGTGCAGCAGCTGGTTGGCCTCGGGCCACAGCTGCCCCGCGTCGTCGGCGGCCAGCGTGGCCAGCTCCCCGCGCAGCTCCTCCAGGGGCCCGCGCAGGGACTCGCCGAGGACGGCCAGCAGCTGGGCGTGCCGGGCGGCCAGGGCGTCGTAGGGCCGCCGGTCGGTGAAGGTCATGACGGCGCCGACGAGCAGCTCCCCGTCCCGTACGGGCGAGGTGGTCATGTCGACGGAGACGGGCTGCCCGGCCTTGTTCCACAGCACCTGGCCGCGCACCCGGTGCTTGCGGCCGCTGCGCAGGGTGTCGGCGAGCGGGGACTCCTCGAAGGGGAACGGCGAGCCGTCGGCGCGCGAGTGCTGGATCAGTCCGTGCAGCTCCCGGTTGCCGAGGTCGGTGGCGCGGTACCCGAGGATCTGGGCAGCGGCCGGGTTGACGAGGACGACCCGGCCGTCGGTGTCCGTGCCGACGACGCCCTCGGCGGCGGCCCGCAGGATCATCTCGGTCTGCCGCTGGGAGCGGGCCAGCTCGGCCTCGGTGTCCACGGTCTGGGAGAGGTCGCGCACGACGAGCATCAGCAGCTCGTCACCCGTGTACGCGGGCTGCGGCTCGCGGTAGGCGTCGCGGCCGTCGAGGTGGGCGGCGGTGACCTCGACGGGGAACTCGGTGCCGTCGGTGCGGCGCGCGACCATCCGCTTGGGCTTGGCCCGGCCGCCCTCGTCCTCGCCGGGCCGGCGCATGGAGCCGGGGATCAGCTTGGAGTCGAACTCGGGGAGGAGGTCCAGCACGCCGCGGCCGACGAGCCCGGTGCCGGGGCTCTCCATGACCTCAAGGGCGATCGAATTCGCGTTGACGACCGTGCCGTTGGCGTTGACGAGCAACAGCGCGTCCGGAAGAGCGTCGAGTATTGCTGCGAGGCGAGCAGCGCCTCGGGATGGCCTGCTGCTCACGACGAGCTTCCTCCCTGACCACAACTACCGGCATGTCACGGGAGGAGTCTAAGGGCACTGTCCCGGCCTGAGGTGGCGGATGTCCGGTGGATACCGTGCATCCTTCGCATCCTCCCAGGTCAGGAGCGCCCACCCGGAAGCACAGGTTCCAGGTTGTTCCAGCGGGCGATCTCGCATCCGTTGGTCCGCCGGAACGTCGCGTCCACCTGGTGGCCTTGCCATGTTCCGGTGATGTGCGCGGTGGCCGGCCCGCCGTCCTGCATGGTGCAGATCTGCCGCTTGGTGACGGGGGCGAAGGGGTCCTTGTCCTGTTTCGCGAGGACGTCGAGCCGGTCGCAGGCGCGCTCGGCCTCGGGGTGGTTCCCGCCGACGGGGTTGCACTCGAGGAGGTACTCGCCGTTCGCCCGGGGGTTGCCGGTGGCGGACACGGTGATGGTGAGGCGGTCGGGCGGGGCCAGCAGCCGGCCCAGCGGGGCCAGCGGGGGCAGCGGCCCGGCGGCCGTGGCCGCCGAGGCGGCCAGGGCTGAGGTGACGGCGAAGGCGGCGAGACGCAGCATGGGGCACTCCAGGTCGTCCGTACGTCGTACGCCTGACCAACGACGCGCGCCCGCCGACGTTGCGTACGGGCGGGCGTACGGAGGGGTGTGCGGGAGAGCGGGTGCCGGAGGGCGCGTGCCGGGAGGCTTAAGGCTTTGCTCTGGTGGCAGCTGTCCTTGTACCGTGGGAGCGGATTGGTGAGCGGCCCTGTGGCTGTGTCATCATCTGCACGCACCCTCCTACGCGGGGGTGTGCTGGAGGCGTCGCCTAGTCCGGTCTATGGCGCCGCACTGCTAATGCGGTTTGGGTCTTAAAGCCCATCGAGGGTTCAAATCCCTCCGCCTCCGCACCTGCCGAAGCCCCGGTCCTGATGGACCGGGGCTTCGGTGCGTTCCGGGGTCTTGCCTTTGACGCCTTCCGGCCACGCCGACCGCCGCCCCCAACCCCGCCCCGACATCGGTTCGAACCCGTCCGGATGATCTTCATCGGGAGCGTTTCCGCAGGTCAGGCACGGTTTGGCTAATGGATTTCGCGTCCCGCCGAGGTCCATGTATTGTTGTTCTCGCAAGGCCAACGGGGCGCAAAACCCCGAGAAGCCCAAGCACTCGTAGCTTAACGGATAGAGCATCTGACTACGGATCAGAAGGTTGCAGGTTCGAATCCTGCCGAGTGCACAGCCGAAGAGGCCCCCCGGTTCACCGGGGGGCCTCTTGCGTTGTCCGGTGTCCTTCTTGGTGGGGAGGGGGACCTCGGGGTTCTTCGGGGGTGGGGGTCGGTCCTGCGGGGGATGGGCGGCGGCCCGGGGGTGGATACGGTCCTTGGAGACGGTTCGGAACGGTCGGGCCGCGAGAGGGGGACTGTCATGGGACTGTTCGGGAACGCGCACACGGTCGATCCGATGTCGGCGCAGCGGGACTACGCGCGGCTGCTCGGGCAGGGGGAGCAGGTGCACGCCGCGTACTTGTTGATACGCGACACGATCCTGTTCACCGACCGGCGGCTCGTGCTCGTCGACAAGCAGGGGCTCACCGGGAAGAAGGTGGAGTACCACTCCATCCCATACCGGAGCATCACGCACTTCTCCGTGGAGACCGCCGGGCACTTCGATCTCGATGCCGAGCTCAAGATCTGGCTCTCCGGGAGCGCGGCGCCGATCGAGAAGACGTTCACCAAGGGTGTGGACATCTACGAGGTGCAGGCCATCCTGACGCAGTTCGTCGCCCGGTAGCCGCCTCGGCGGAATCGTTCGCCCGGGATCTCGTACAGGTGCTGAATCCTGTTCGGTCCCCTGGTGGCGGAACAGGATCCTGTACCGTCGGCGCGAGGGATTCCAGGGGATGTGGGAGGAAGATCGCGTGGACGACATCGACCGGGCGCTCGTCCTGCGCTTGCAGCAGGACGCGGGCCAGTCGTACGCCGCCCTCGGCGCGGCCGTGGGGCTGTCGGCCGGGGCCACCCACGAGCGCGTACGCAAGCTGCGCGAGCGCGGGGTCATCCGGCGCACGACGGTCGAGGTGGATCCCGCGGCCGTCGGGAGCGGGGTGCTCGCGTACGTGATGGTCGACTCCAACGCCTGGATGGGGGATTCGAAGGCGGCCTTCGAGGCGATCGCCGAGATCCAGGAGGCGCACATCATCGCGGGGAGCGCCTCGGTCCTGGTGAAGGTGCGCACGGCCACGACCGGGCAGCTCCAGGACGTCCTGCGCCGCCTCTACGCCATCGACGGCGTCAGCGGTACGCACGCCACCGTCGTGCTGGACACCTTCTTCGAGCGGCCCCTCCCGCTGTGACCTGGCGGTGCACCGGGATCCGGTGGAACGACGGCGTCCCCGCCATCGGGTGGTGCGCCGACGGGCGCGGGGAGCGCAGCAGTCCGCTCGCGTACGGGCAGCGGCTGGCGTTCACGGCCCGCGGGGAGCGGCACTGCCTCGGTGTGCGGCGGGCCGGGAAGCGGACCCCGTGCCCCACGGGCGCCACCGTGCCCGGCCGGGCCGCGAACGCCCAGTGCCCCGAATGCGCCCGCCTGGACCGGTCGTTCTCGGTGGCCGCCGACACCAACGCCGCCGATCCGCGCACCTACCGCGTCTACCTGGCCTGGTTCGGGCCCGAGATGATCAAGGTCGGCATCACCGCCGAGGAGCGCGGCCCGGCCCGGCTGCTGGAGCAGGGGGCGGTGACCTGGACCTGGCTGGGGCGGGGGCCGCTGATGGCCACCCGCCGCACTGAGGAGTTGCTGCGGGCCGCCCTCGGGGTACCGGACCGGATCGCCTACGCCCGCAAGCGCGCCGTACGGGGCCACCTGCCGGCGGCGGCCGACCGCGCCCGGGAGGTCGCCGAACTGTACGCCCGGGCCGCGGCCCTGCCGGGATGGCCCGAGTCGCTGGAGCGGCTGGAGTGCGAAACCGCCGATCACGCCGGGCCGTTCGGACTGGACGGACTGCCCGCCCCCGCCCGGGCGGTCACCGCCATGGTCCCCGGCGGGGCCGTCGTGGGCCGGCTCGCCGGCGCGGCCGGCCCCGATCTGCACTTCGAGGACGGGCTCGTGGTGGACACCCGGCTGCTCGCCGGCTGGGAGCTCACCGCCCCCGCCGCGGAGGACACGACAGCCGTGCCGGTCGCGGAACTGCCACCGCTCGCCGCCCCCGGCGGGCAGGACGGGCTTTTCTGATCACCGGGCCCGTCCCGGACACCGGCAGGGAGTCCAAGGTCAAAACTTGGATCCCTTTGGGCTCACGGACCCCTATCCGGTGGACATGCCCGGGGCCCGCCGCCGAGGGTGGTGGGCATGAGCATCCAGCCCGTACCCGCTTTCGAACCGCCGTACGTGATGGCGGTTTTCAGCAACGTCCGCACCCCTGACGACACCGGATACCCGGAAGTCCTCGCCCGGATGAAGGAGATCGTGGCCGCGAACCCCGGCTTCCTCGGCTACGAGTCCGCCCGCACCCCCGGCGGCCTCGGCATCACCGTCGCCTATTTCCGCGACCACGAGTCCCTCGCCGAGTGGCGGCAGGACCTGGAGCACCAGGCGGCCATGAAGAAGGGCCGCGCCGACTGGTACGAGAGCTACACGCTGCACGTCGCGACCGTCGAGCGGAGCCACGGCTTTGCCCGCAACGGCTGACGCGGTCCGCGCCTTCCGGGAGCGGCTCGGGCTGCCCGCCCTGGTGGACGTCCACACGCACTTCATGCCCGAGCGGGTCCTGGCGAAGGTGTGGGACTACTTCGACGCCTTCGGACCGCTGAACGGCGTCGAGTGGCCCATCACCTACCGGCACGAGGAGGAGCAGCGGGTCGCGCTCCTGCGGGAGTTCGGGGTCCGGGCCTTCACGTCCATGCTCTACCCGCACAAGCCGGAGATGGCCGCCTGGCTCAACTCCTGGTCCGCCGGCTTCGCCGCCAGGACCCCCGACTGCCTGCACACCGCGACCTTCTTCCCCGAGGACGGGGCCGAGGCGTACGTCCGGCAGGCCGTCGAGGCCGGGGCCCGGGTCTTCAAGGCGCACCTCCAGGTCGGCGGGTACGACCCCAACGACGACCGGCTCGACCCGGTCTGGGGGCTGCTCGCCGAGGCGGGCATCCCGACCGTGATCCACTGCGGGTCGGGGCCCGTCCCGGCCAAGTACACGGGACCCGAGCCGGTCGCCCGGCTGCTGGCCCGCCACCCCCGGCTGCCCTTGATCGTCGCGCACATGGGCATGCCCGAGTACGCCGACTTCCTGGACCTCGCCGACCGGTACGCCGAGGTGCGCCTCGACACCACCATGGCCTTCACCGACTTCTCCGAGCGGTTCCGCGGCTTCCCGCAGCCGGAGCTCGGGCGGCTCGCGGACCTCGGCGACCGGATCCTGCTCGGCACCGATTTCCCGAACATCCCCTATCCCTACGAGCACCAGCTGGAGGCCCTGGAACGGCTCGGCCTCGGCGACGACTGGCTGCGCGCGGTCTGCCACGACAACGGGGCCGGGCTGTTCCGCCTGGTCTGAGGGGCCGGCCGGGCGGCGCCCGGGGTTTCTCAGGAAATTCACAGGTAGGGACAAGAACGCTCTCAGAGGCCGGGGCCAGCGTGGCCGCATGACTGCGACGACCACCTCCCATGCGTCCACGTCCACCAGCAACCCGACGGCCCTCGTCCGGCCCGACGGCGGCCCCTGCCGGGTGCTCGTCGTCGACGACGAGGCCTCGCTCTCGGAGCTGCTCTCCATGGCCCTGCGCTACGAGGGATGCGAAGTCCGCAGTGCGGGCGACGGGGCCGGCGCGGTCCGGGCCGCGCGGGAGTTCCGGCCGGACGTCGTGGTCCTCGACATCATGCTGCCGGACATGGACGGACTCGCCGTCCTCGGGCAGCTGCGCCGGGAGATCCCGCAGCTCCCGGTGCTCTTCCTGACCGCCAAGGACTCCGTCGAGGACCGCATCGCGGGCCTGACGGCGGGCGGCGACGACTACGTCACCAAGCCGTTCAGCCTGGAGGAGGTCGTGGCCCGGCTGCGCGGCCTGGTCCGCCGCTCGGGAGCGGCGCAGGCCGCCCGCGGGGGCTCCGTCCTGGCCGTCGGCGATCTGCGGCTCGACGAGGACAGCCACGAGGTGTCCCGGGGCGGCCGGGAGATCCACCTGACCGCCACGGAGTTCGAGCTGCTGCGCTACCTGATGCGCAACCCGCGGCGCGTGCTGAGCAAGGCGCAGATCCTGGACCGGGTGTGGTCGTACGACTTCGGCGGCCAGGCCAACGTCGTCGAGCTGTACATCTCCTACCTGCGGCGCAAGCTGGAGAGCGGCCCCGGCTACCCGCCGATGATCCACACCCGGCGCGGCGCCGGCTACCTGATCAAGCCGGCCGAGTAGTGGCCCTCCGCCTGCCGCGGCCGCTTCGCGCCCTCCGCCCGCCCCGCCTCTTCCGCCCGGTCCGCTCCTGGTCCCTGCGGGCCCGGCTCGTCGTCTCGGCGGTGGCGCTGATCGCCGTGGTGGGCACGGCCATCGGAGCCGTCACCACCCTCGCGCTGCGCTCGTACCTGGTCGACAAGCTCGACGACCAGCTGAGGGTCTCGGTCGAGATGGGCGTCCGCAAGCCCCTCGGGGAGAAGGTGATCCGCGACAAGGACGACAAGTTCGTCCTGGCCCCCGGCTCCCCGCTGGGCGCCGCCGGGATCCGGCTGCTCGCCGACGGCACGGTCGCCAGCACGGCACGCAGCGCCGCCGTCGGCGGGCCCGGGTACGACCACATCCAGCGCCTCACCGAGGCCCAGACCGCGACCCTGGCCCGAGCCGCCCGCACGGCCGCCGCACACCGCACGCCCGTCCCCGTGAACCTGGACCTGCCGGACCTCGGCGCGTACCGGGTGCTCACCGCTCCGGACGGAAGCCTCGTCCTCGGCTTCCCGCTCGCCGAGGTCGACTCCACCGTGAGCACACTGATCGCCGTCGAGGTCTTCGTCACCCTCGCCGGGCTGATCGCGGCCTCCCTCGCCGGACAGGCCCTGGTCGGGGTCGCCCTGCGCCCGCTGCGCCGGGTGGCGGCCACCGCGACCCGCGTCTCCGAACTGCCCCTGCACAGCGGGGAACCCGCCCTCCACGAGCGGGTCCCGGAAGCCGAGGCCGACCCCCGCACCGAGGTGGGCCAGGTCGGCGCCGCACTCAACCGGATGCTGGGGCACGTCTCCTCCGCCCTCATGGCCCGCCAGCAGAGCGAGACCCGGGTACGGCAGTTCGTCGCGGACGCCAGCCACGAGCTGCGGACTCCCCTCGCCTCCATCCGCGGGTACGCCGAACTGACCCGCCGGGGACGGGAGGAGCCCGGCCCCGACACCCGGCACGCCCTGGGCCGCATCGAGTCCGAGGCGACCCGGATGACCGGACTCGTCGAGGACCTGCTCCTGCTCGCCCGGCTCGACGCCGGCCGCCCGCTGAGCTCGGCCGACACCGACCTCGCCCCGCTCGTCGTCGACGCCGTCAGCGACGCCCGGGCCGCCGGACCCGAGCACCACTGGCGCCTTGAGCTTCCCGAAGAGCCCGCGCCCATCCGCGCCGACCCGGCCCGGATCCAGCAGGTCCTGGTCAACCTGCTCGCCAACGCCCGCACGCACACCCCGCCCGGCACCACCGTGACCGCCCATGTTTCACGTGAAACATTCGCCGTCCGGCTGCGGATCGAGGACGACGGGCCCGGTATCCCGCCCGCCCTGCTCCCCCACGTCTTCGAACGGTTCGCCCGCGGCGATGCCTCCCGCTCCCGGGCCGCGGGCTCCACCGGCCTGGGGCTGGCCATCGTCGAGGCCGTCGTGACGGCGCACGGCGGACGGGTGGACGTGCAGAGCGAGCCGGGGCGCACCCGCTTCGAGGTACTGCTCCCGCTCGCCCCGGACCAGCCCCCGAAGCGGGGCCCCCGGAGGGACTCACAGACGGACTCACAGAGGGACTCGAAAACCGACTCACAGACGGGGCACAGGCTCACCACACAGCGGTGACAGCCCGCCCGGAGAGGGTCGGTCCATGCGAACCGACACCTCCTCCGGCGCCCTTCCGGCACGGGCGCACCTCGCGCCCGTGCCCGGCGAGCCCGTACTCGACGTGGTGATCCCGGTCTTCAACGAGGAGAAGGACCTCGGCCCGTGCGTGCGCCGGCTCCACGACCACCTCACCCGTACGTTCCCGTACCCGTTCCGCATCACGATCGCCGACAACGCGAGCACCGACCGCACCCCCGAGGTCGCGGCCGGCCTCGCCGCCGCCGTCGACGGCGTACGCAGCACCCGGCTGGAGGAGAAAGGCCGCGGCCGCGCCCTGCGGACCGTCTGGTCCCGCTCCGAGGCGCCCGTCCTCGCGTACATGGACGTGGATCTGTCCACCGACCTCAACGCGCTGCTGCCGCTGGTCGCCCCGCTCATCTCCGGGCACTCCGACCTCGCCATCGGTACCCGCCTCGCCCGCTCCTCGCGCGTGGTGCGCGGCGCCAAGCGGGAGTTCGTCTCCCGCGCCTACAACCTGCTCCTGCGCTCCTCCCTCGCCGCCCGCTTCAGCGATGCCCAGTGCGGGTTCAAGGCCATCCGGCGGGAGGTCGCGGAGCGGCTGCTGCCGCTGGTGGAGGACTCGGGCTGGTTCTTCGACACCGAGCTGCTGGTGCTCGCCGAGCGGGCCGGGCTGCGGATCCACGAGGTCCCGGTGGACTGGGTGGACGACCCCGACTCCACCGTCCACATCGTCAGTACCGCCACCGAGGACCTCAAGGGCATGTGGCGGGTGGGCCGGGCGCTGGCCGTCGGCGCGCTGCCGCTCGACCGGCTCGCCCGCCCCTTCGGTGACGACCCGCGCGACCGCAGCGCCCTGCCCGGAGTGCCGCGCGGGCTGGCCCGCCAGCTCCTCGGCTTCTGCGTCATCGGGGTGCTGTCCACGCTCGCCTACCTCGCCCTGTACTCCCTCTTCCGGCTCGGCGCCGGACCGCAGCTCGCCAACGCCGGCGCCCTGCTGGCCTCCGCCGTCGCCAACACGGCCGCCAACCGGCGGCTCACCTTCGGGGTCCGCGGCCGAGACCGGGCCGTACGCCACCAGGCCCAGGGCCTCGTCGTGTTCGGCGTCGGGCTGGCCCTGACCAGCGGATCGCTCGCCGCCCTCGGCGCCGCCACCGCCGACCCCTCCCACAGCACCGAACTGGCCGTACTGATCACGGCCAACCTCGCCGCGACCGTGCTGAGGTTCCTGCTCTTCCGCGCCTGGGTCTTCCCCGAGCGGCGCGCCACTCCCGCGAAGGACGACACCCGATGACCACGGCCGTACCACCCATGGACTCCCCGTTCCCCGAACGGGCCCCGACCGCGCCGAGCGCTCCCTCCGCGCCGAGCGCTTCCGCCGGTACCGCGAGCGCAGGGCGCCCCCGCTGGGAGCGGCCCGCGTACGTGGCGCTCCTGCTGGGCACCGCCGTCCTGCTGCTGTGGAACCTGGGCGCTTCCGGCTACGCCAACTCCTTCTACTCCGCGGCCGTACAGGCGGGCAGCGAGAGCTGGAAGGCCTTCTTCTTCGGCTCCTCCGACGCCGGGAACTCCATCACCGTCGACAAGCCCCCGGCCGCCCTGTGGCCCATGGCCCTGTCCGTCCGGCTGTTCGGACTCGGCGGCTGGCAGATCCTGGTCCCGCAGGCCCTGATGGGCGTCGGCACCACCGCCGTCCTCTACGCCGCCGTGCGCCGCCACTTCGGGCCCGCGGCCGCACTGCTCAGCGGCACGGTCTTCGCGCTCACCCCGGTCGCCGCGCTGATGTTCCGCTTCAACAACCCGGACGCGCTGCTCACCCTGCTGCTGACCGTCACCGTGTACTGCGTCCTGCGCGCCCTCGACGGCGCCCACACCAAGTGGCTCGTCTGGGCGGGTGTCGCGGTCGGCTTCGCCTTCCTGACCAAGACCCTCCAGGCCTTCGTCATCCTGCCGCCGCTCGCCCTCGTGTACGCGGTCTGCGCGCCGACCCGGCTGCGCCGCCGGCTCGGTCAACTGCTGCTCGCCGGAGCCGCCATGGTCGTGGCCGGCGGCTGGTGGGTGGCGATCGTGGAACTCTGGCCCGCGTCCTCCCGCCCGTACATCGGCGGCTCGCAGAACAACTCCTTCCTGGAACTCACCCTCGGCTACAACGGGCTCGGCAGGATCAACGGTGACGAGACCGGCAGTGTCGGCGGCGGTGCTGCCCGCCCGGGTGGCGGCGGAGGCGGCGGAGGCTGGGGAGAGACCGGCATCGACCGGTTGTTCTCGGCCAACATCGGCGGACAGATCTCCTGGCTGCTCCCGGCGGCCCTCGTCATGCTCGTCGCCGGACTCGTGGTCACCTGGCGGGCCCGCCGGGCCGCCGACTCCCTGGAGGGCATGGCCCGGGCCGCGTTCCTGGTATGGGGCGGCGCCCTGCTGATCACGGCGCTCGTCTTCAGCTACATGCAGGGCATCTTCCACGAGTACTACACCGTGGCGCTGGCGCCCTTCGTGGCCGCACTGGTCGGCATGGGCGTGGCCATGCTGTGGGAGGAGCGGGGCAGCAAGGCCGCCGCGCTCACCCTGTCGGGCACCCTCGCACTGACCGCGTGGTGGTCGTACGTCCTGCTCGGCCGCGCCACCGGATACCTGCCGTGGCTGCGCTGGACCGTCCTCGTGGCCGGTCTCCTCGCCGCCGCCGGGCTACTGCTCGGTGCCCGGCTCGGCCGCCGGTTCGCGCTGGGCGCGGCGGGGCTGGGGCTGGCGGCCGCGCTGGCCGGTCCGCTCGCGTACTGCCTGACGACGGCGGACTCCACGCGCGGCGGGTCGATCGTGACGGCCGGGCCCGCGGTCTCGGGCGGCCGGGGCGGCATGGGCATGCGCTTGCCCGGCGGTGAATTCCCGCCGGGCACGGCCCCGCAGGGGGCGTTGCAGGGCGGCCCGCAGCAGGGGCAGCAGGGCGGCGCTCCGCAGGGCGGGCCCCGCCAGTTCCCCGGCGGCCAGGGCGGCCAGGGCTTCCCCGGCGGCCAGGGGTTCCCGGGCGGTCAGGGGGCCGCCGGGGCGCGCGGTGCACGCGGGGCGGGGAACTCCGCGGGCGGCCCCGGCGGAGGTGGCGGTGGCTTCGGCGGCCTGCTGGGCGGTACGAAGGCCAGTACGGAGGCCACGGCGGCCCTGCGCAAGGACGCGGGGAAGTACACCTGGGCGGCAGCGGCCGTCGGGGCGCAGAACGCGGCGAGCTACCAGCTGGCCTCGGGCGAGCCGGTGATGCCGATCGGCGGGTTCAACGGCAGCGACCCGTCACCGACGCTGGCCCGGTTCCAGGAGTACGTGCGCTCCGGCAAGATCCACTACTTCATCGGCGAGGGCGCCCGCGCGGGTGGCGAGGGACAGACCGGACAGGCGGCGCGCGGCGGCCAGGGCGGTGGCCCCGGCGGCGGCACCAGCAGCGCCATCACGAGCTGGATCCAGGCCAACTACCGGTCCACGACGGTCGGTGGCGCCACCCTCTACGACCTGACCGCCCCCCTGAACGGCACGTCCGCCCCGTCCTGAACCCGCCGAAACGCGAGAGGCACCCTCTAGCATCAAGTGGGCGGACCGGGCATTCCGGGCTGGTCCAGCTGTTGTGAGGAGGGTGCCTCCATGGTGACCGCGGCCGATCCCGGCGATACCCGGACCAGCGTGTGGCTGGCCCCCGGGCACAGCGCACCCGCGAGGCGCCGCAGTGAGGCGCCCTCCGGTCTCGACCGGGACCGGATCACCGGAGCCACCGTCCGGCTGCTCGACGCCGAGGGGCTGGCCCGGTTCTCGATGCGGCGGCTCGCGGCCGGGCTCGGGGTCACCGCGATGTCCCTGTACTGGTACGTCGACACCAAGCACGATCTGCTCGAACTCGCCCTGGACCGGGCCCTGGGCGAGCTCCCGCTGACCCGCACCGCCCGCACCGCCCCGACCGAGCCGGTCGCTCCGGCGCACGAGGGCTGGCCCGGCCGGCTGCGGTCGCTGGCCTGCGGCTACCGGCGGCTGCTGGCGGAGCATCCGTGGGTGGCGCCGCTGACGGCCGCGTACCCGAACATCGGCCCGCACGCGCGGGCCTTCGACTCCGCCCTGCAGCGGGTGCTCGACGCCACGGGTCTGGCGGGTGGCCGCCGGACCGGCGCGCACCTGGCGGTGTCGCAGTTCCTGCACGGCTGCGGGGGCGCCGCCCGGCGGGCGCCCGACGGGGACTTCGTCCTCGCGCTCGACGTCCTGATCGCCGGCATCGAGGCGCAGGCCCCCGCCCGGCCCGCCCCGGCCGGGCCCGCCCGGCCGGGGGCGTAGAAAACCCCCGCCGGGCGCCGCTCCCAGGGGAGGGGCGGCCCGACGGGGGTCTGCGGGTACCGCTGGGTGCCGCTATTCCGCCGGAGCCACGGCCGTCGCCGTCGCTGTAGCCGGCGATGCCGAAGTCGATGCCGAAGTCGTCGCCGCGGATGCCGACGCCGTCGGGGCGTGGGCGGCCGGCTTGGACTTCAGGGCGACCTCCTTGATGAAGAGCACCAGGACGAGCGAGAGCAGCGCGAACGGCGCCGCGTAGAAGAAGACGTCACCGACGCCGTGCCCGTACGCGGACTCGACGACCGTGCGGAACGGCGCGGGCAGCTTGTCGAGGTCGGGGATCCCGCCGCCGGCGGTGCCGCCGTGGCCCATCGCCGCCGCCTTCGGGCCGAGTGCGGCCAGCCCGTCCTTGACGTAGTGGGTGACCCGGTTGGCCATGACCGCGCCGAGCGCCGAGACGCCCACGGCGCCGCCGAGCGAGCGGAAGAAGGTGACGACCGAGCTGGCCGAGCCCAGGTCCTCGGGGGCCACCTGGTTCTGCGTGGCGAGGACGAGGTTCTGCATCATCATGCCGAGACCGAGGCCGGTCAGCGCCATGTAGATCGCGATGTGCCAGTACGGGGTGTCGTACCGCAGGGTGCCCAGCAGCCCGAGGCCGGCCGTCAGGAGGACGCCGCCGGAGACGAGCCAGGCCTTCCACTTGCCGGTCTTGGTGATCACCTGACCGGAAACCGTGGAGGAGACGAAGAGCCCGCCGATCATCGGAATCGTGAGGATTCCGGACATCGTGGGGGACTCGTTGCGGGCCAACTGGAAGAACTGGCTGAAAAACACCGTTCCCGAGAACATCGCGATGCCGACGAACAGCGAGGCGGCCGAGGCGAGCGTGATGGTCTTGTTGCGGAACAGGCGCAGCGGGATGATCGGGTCGCTCGCCTTGGACTCGACGAGGAGGAAGAGCAGGCCGAGCACGACGGCGCCGCCGGTCATCGCCGCGGTGGTCCAGGAGATCCAGTCGTACGAGTCGCCGGCCTGCGTGACCCAGATCAGCAGCAGCGACACGGCCCCGCTGATCAGGAACGCGCCGAGCCAGTCGACCTTGACGTCGCGTCGGACGACCGGGAGGTGCAGGGTCCGCTGGAGGACGATCAGGGCGATGATCGCGAACGGCACGCCGACGTAGAAGCACCAGCGCCAGCCGAGCCACGAGGTGTCGGTGATGACGCCGCCGAGCAGCGGGCCGCCGACGGTGGCGACGGCGAAGACCGCGCCGAGGTAGCCGCTGTACCGGCCGCGCTCGCGCGGCGAGATCATCGCGGCCATCACGATCTGGGCGAGGGCGGAGAGGCCGCCGACGCCGATGCCCTGGACGACGCGGCAGGCGATCAGCATGCCGGTGTTCTGGGACAGGCCCGCGACCACGGAGCCGAGGACGTAGATCACCAGGGATATCTGGACCAGCAGCTTCTTGCTGAAGAGGTCGGACAGCTTGCCCCAGAGCGGGGTGGCGGCGGTCATCGACAGCAGGGCGGCCGTGACGACCCAGGTGTACGAGGACTGCGTGCCGCCGAGGTCGCTGATGATCTGGGGCAGGGCGTTGGAGACGATCGTGGACGACAGGATCGCCACGAACATGCCGAGCATCAGCCCGGACAGCGCCTTCATGATCTGCGGGTGGGTCATGGGGGCGGGGGAGCCGGAGCCGGAGGGGGACGCGGGGTCGGACGTGGTCTCCGACCGGCTGCCTCCCTGCACACCGGTGGGTGCGGTGGTCGCCATGTGGTTCCTTTTGTCTAGAAGCTCGATCGGAGCCGGGTCAGCAAGGTGTTGAGTACGTCGATGTCGTGGGGGGACCAGTCGGCCAGGGCCTTCTCCAGTGCGCCGGTGTAGCGGGCGCCCAGCTCGGCGAGGAGGGCGTGCCCGGCCGGGGTGAGGCGCAGGATGCGGCAGCGGCCGTCGCCGGGGTCGATGTCGCGGGTGATCCACCCGCGGTCGGCGACGTGGGCGACGTGGCGGCTGGTCACCGAGATGTCGATGGCCATGAGGTCGGCGAGGCGGCTGAGCCGCATTTCGCCGTGGCGGTCGAGCAGGGTGAGGACGGCGGCGGAGCCCGGCGGGCAGTCCGGGGGGAGCAGGCGGGCCAGGTCGCGCTTGACGGCGCCGATGCCGGTGAGCTGGCGGGCCAGCTCCTCGTAGCGGCTGGTGGGGGTGTGTGCCGCGGGCGGCGCCGGTGGTGCGGGTGGCGCGTGCAGCGTCTGGGTTTCGGTGGTCATGGGGGCTCCCCCCTCTCTTTCCTCGTACTTCTCGATGTTGTTGCTTAGGGCAACCATAGAAGCGATTGGTTGCTACAGGCAAATGAATGGGGGGGTGGGGGCGGTAAAGGAATCGGAAAACCCGCTAGGGTCCTGAGGCATGGCTGCGAACCACAACTCACAGGGCCCCGAGGGCAACTACGACCCCGCGGGCAGCACTCAGATGTTCCGGGCGTTCGTCGAAGAGGCGGCGCCGACCGGGCAGGGGCCCGCGGTGCAGGGATCTCGGCGGCGGCAGGCCGCGCAGGGCTCGGGGTCGAAGGCCGGGCTGTGGCTGGGCGTGGGGATCGCCGCCCTGGTCCTGATCGGAGTGGTGGCCTGGCTGGCTCTGTAGCCTGCCGCGGCGCGGCGTGACCGGGCCGGCCACGCCGGGCAGCGCCACGCCGGGCAGCTCCATGCCGTGCCACGTGCCGGGCCGTGCCGGTGCGGCTGCGGCCGGGCATGGGCCGGGGCCTGGGGCCGGTGCGGCTCCCCGGCGGATGCCGGATTCGCCCCGGCGCCGTCAGCTCCAGGTGGCCGTCGCCTTCTGGGTCTCCACGTGCATGCCCAGGGGGACCCGCCAGGATTCGACGCAGACCGTGTAGGTCTGCGTCTTCGCCGTGCCCCCGGGGATCGGCGCGGGCAGGGGCTGGGTCGTGGTGATGGTGGCCCAGTCGATGCCCAGCGCGCCGATGATGTGCGTCGAGAACGTGACCGTTCCGGACGTGGCCGGTTTCGTTCCCGTGTTGGTGAACGCCAGCGTGACCTTCTCGCACCAGCGGTCCGCCGCCTGGGCGCGGACGGGCGGGCCCAGGGTCAGCTGCGCCGGAGTGCCCGGGGGCGTCGTCCCCGGAGCGGGTCCGGGCGGTTTCGAGCCCGGCGGGACCGGTGCCGGAGGGGCCGACGTCGGCGGGCCCTGCACCGGCGGGGGCTGGGGCGGCCGGGCGGTCCCGGGCGCGTTGGTCGTCGATCCGCCTTGGGCGGAGGCCGCGGGGCCCTGCGGGTCCGGGGCACCGGGCGACGTACTCCCTGTACTCCCTGTGCTTCCCGTGCTTCCCGTGCTCCCCGTACTCCCCGTCGAGGGGGGCGGGCCGTCGCCCAGCTGCCGGAGCTCCACGGGGGACCGCGGCGGTACGTTGTCGCCCGCCCGGCGTTCCGGGCCCGGGGCCACGGCGCCCGCGGCCGCGTAGCCGTCACGTGCCGGGCCGCCGCATCCCGTCAGGCATGCGGCGGCCAGAGAGCAGCACAGGGTGATGAGCGTGAGCGTTCGGCGGTCCACTCGCATCGCCGTAGTTTTACTGACTCTGCGTCAGCTGTGAACCCCTCGTCCGCGGCTACTCCCCGATCAGGCCCACCCGCAGCTGTGCCAGCGTGCGCGTCAGCAGCCGGGAGACGTGCATCTGGGAGATGCCGACCTCCTCGCCGATCTGCGACTGCGTCATGTTCGCGAAGAACCGCAGCATGATGATCTGCCGTTCCCGGGGCGGGAGTTTGGCGAGCAGCGGCTTGAGCGACTCGCGGTACTCGACGCCCTCCAGTGCGGTGTCCTCGTACCCGAGCCGGTCCGCGAGCGAGCCCTCGCCGCCCTCGTCCTCGGGAGAGGGCGAGTCGAGCGAGGAGGCGGTGTACGCGTTGCCCACGGCGAGGCCGTCGACGACGTCCTCCTCCGACACCCCGAGTACGGCGGCCAGTTCCGGCACCGTCGGCGAGCGGTCGAGCTTCTGGGCGAGCTCGTCGCTGGCCTTGGTGAGGGCGAGGCGCAGCTCCTGGAGGCGGCGCGGGACGCGCACGGACCAGGAAGTGTCCCTAAAGAATCGTTTGATCTCGCCCACGACGGTCGGCATCGCGAACGTCGGGAACTCCACGCCGCGTTCGCAGTCGAACCGGTCGATCGCCTTGATCAGGCCGATCGTGCCGACCTGGACGATGTCCTCCATCGGCTCGTTGCGGCTGCGGAAGCGGGCGGCCGCGTACCGCACCAGCGGCAGGTTCAGCTCGATCAGGGTGTCGCGTACGTACGCCCGTTCGGGGCTGTCCGCGTCCAGGGCGGCAAGTCGCTGGAAGAGGGAGCGGGAGAGGGTGCGGGTGTCGATGGCTTCCGAGCGGACAGGCGCTGCAGGCACGACAGGTGCTGCGAGTGCTGCCGGCGCTTCGCTCTTTTCGAGCGTGAGCACCTTGGAGCTGCCCTGGTCTACGGACATGCCACCCCCTTGAGGTCGCGGACGGTCGCGTACGGCGCGCCCGTCGGAGGAACGCAGCCTCCACCTGAATACCGGAGGCGGGGCTGCGGCAAACGCGGTTCCAGCAGAATGTCACATGTCGGCAACACGCTGTAGCGCCAAGTCGACATATATCTCCAGCGACAGAGCGGAATGAGCCCATTCTGTGGGGATACGGCGGAGCGAGCTCCACCCGTTCCAGCTACGCCTCGATCCTGTTTGCGGACCGGAGCCGGGCGAAGCTGCGGGCGAGCAGTCGCGAGACGTGCATCTGGGACACGCCGAGCTCCGCGCTGATCTGGGACTGCGTCAGATTGTTGTAGTACCGCAGCAGCAGGATCCTTTGTTCACGCTCGGGCAGCTGTACGAGGAGGTGGCGGACGAGGTCGCGGTGCTCGACCCCGGCCAGCTCCGGGTCCTCGTAGCCGAGGCGGTCCAGCAGCCCCGGCAGCCCGTCGCCCTCCTGGGCCGCCTCCAGTGAGGTGGCGTGGTAGCTGCGGCCGGCCTCGATGCAGGACAGCACCTCGTCCTCGGTGATCCGCAGCCGCTCGGCGATCTCGGGCGTGGTGGGCGTGCGCCCGTGCAGGGTGGTGAGGTCCTCGGTCGCCGCGTTCACCTGGACCCACAGCTCGTGGAGCCGGCGCGGTACGTGGACGGTGCGGACGTTGTCGCGGAAGTACCGTTTGATCTCGCCCACCACCGTGGGCATGGCGAACGTCGGGAACTGCACCCCGCGGTCCGGGTCGAACCGGTCGATCGCGTTGATGAGGCCGATCGTGCCGACCTGGACCACGTCCTCCATCGGCTCGTTGCGGCTGCGGAAGCGGGCGGCCGCGTACCGGACGAGCGGAAGGTTCGCCTCGATGAGGGCCCCGCGCACCCGGTGGTGCTCGCTCGTACCCGGCTGAAGGCCCTTCAGCTGGCCGAACAGGACCTGGGTGAGGGCCCGGGTGTCCGCGCCCCGGCTCTGCGGTCTCGGGGGCGCTGGAGGCTCTTCAGGGGGCTCCTGCTGGGGTGGCACCTGAGGCGCAGTACTGGCCGGCACGGTCACGCCACCCCTTCATGTCAACTCATCCGTCAAAAGCGGTCATAGCATCACAAGACATGTGCACTGTGTGCAAGCACCGTATATCGCCGTGTTGAGGGCAAGTTGGGCATAATGGGGTGTTTTGGGCGAGGGTATTGCGGGGCGCGCGGGAACGCGAAAGCCCCCCACCCGTCGGAGTGGGGGGCCGGTCGTTCGGAAGGCCGCGTCAGCGTACGGGTTCAGCGCACCAATTCGGTCATGAACGCGCCGATGCCGTGGGCCGCGTCCGATATGCCCTGGAAGCCTATTTTGACGATGTCGGCCGCCTTGACCGGCTGGGTGATGATCACGAAGAGCACGAACACGACGAGCCCACCCATGATCATCTTCTTGGTGTCCACGAGCGGTGTCGGCCTCCCCAACCGGTCCTGCTAAGTCCGGTGAGTCTAACCGTTCGTCTTCGGACACTCACCAGGCCTTTATGGACCAATGACCCGGCGGTCCGGGTCCTTTGCCGAAGTACGGAAGGGCGGGGGTGGCGCAGTATTGAAGACGAGCCCACCGGTTCTGGCAGGAAATCGGTGGGTGAGGGACAGGACCTCACTGCGGGGTCCGAGCCGCAAGCTTCCCCCTGACTGCGGTTCGGACTGGCAGGTTCCGTCCTCGTCGGGGGAAGTGGTTTGTCCCCCCGATGCCACTTCCCCCGCCCGTACGTCGAAGGCCCCGACCCCGGTCGGGGCCTTCTTCGGGTTCTGCGGCTTCTTCGCGGCTCGCCGGGGCTTTCCGGGGCTGTCCCGGCCGGCCTCTCGGCTACTGGATGGCGCCGAGCAGGCCCAGGACGGGCTCGACGGGGGCGATGACGGGTGCCAGGTCGTTCGGCAGCTCCGTCAGGCGGCCGAGCTTGTCCAGCTCGTTGAGCTTCCCGCCGATCTCCTGGACGGAACCGGGCGTGGCCCCCTGGGGCATGCCCGGGGCGGCCTGCGGCAGGTCCGGGAGGGTGATCGGGGCCGCGGGGGCGGCGGAGGCGGCGGGAGCGGCGAGGCCCGCTGCGGCCCCCGCGAGGGCGAAGGCGGCGAGCATGCGCTGGGTCTTGGTCATGCCGTGACAACGGCCGAGCGGGGCACCGGTCACGCGGCCGTCATCCGTAAAGACGCGTCGGGACGTGCTGGGACGTGCCGACATGTGCCGGCACGTGACGCGGCGGATGACGCGGACGAGCCGGGAAAACGCCGAGAGCCCCGTCCCTTGCGGGGCGGGGCTCTCGAACGAAGCGGTAGTGGAGGGATTTGAACCCCCGATGGGTTGCCCCATACTCGCTTTCGAGGCGAGCTCCTTCGGCCACTCGGACACACTACCGAGATGGATCCTAGCCTAAGGATCGGCATCAAATGAAATCGGTACCGCCGAGCCCCCTCAGCGGTCGCGGAAGAAGTCCGTCAGCTGCCGCGCGCACTCCTGCGCGAGCACGCCGCGGATCACCTCCGGGCGGTGGTTGAGCCTGCGGTCCCGTACGAGGTCCCAGAGCGACCCCGCGGCACCCGCCTTCTCGTCGTCGGCGCCGTAGACGACCCGGGCCACCCGCGACTGCACGAGCGCGCCCGCGCACATCACGCACGGCTCCAGGGTCACCACGAGGGTGCACCCCTGGAGCCGCCATTGCCCGAGCCGGGCGGCCGCCCGGCGCAGCGCCAGCACCTCGGCGTGCGCCGTGGGGTCGCCGGTGGCCTCGCGCTCGTTGTACCCGGTGGCGAGGAGCTCTCCGTCCGGGCCCAGCACGACGGCGCCGACCGGCACGTCGCCGGCCGGCACCGCCCGGGCGGCCTCCTGGAGCGCCAGGCGCATGGAGTCCCGCCACGGGTCCCGTACGGGATCGGGGCCGTGCGTGGGGTGGTGCGTGGTGATCACTAGCGGACGGCCTCCAGCACCTCGGTGGCGCCGAGGGACTCGGCGATCTCCGAGAGGGCGTCCCCGTCGAGGGTCATCAGTTGTTTGTTGCTGACGCCGAGGTCGTCCAGCAGCCGGGGGTCGCCGAGCGGGCCGGCGGGTACCGGTTCCGCGCCGGGCGAGTCCTCCTCGTCCTCGTCGTCGGCACCGGCGAACGCGGCGATCGTGTCCTCCTCGCCGTCCTCGGTGCCGTCCAGGTCCAGTTCGTCGAGTTCGTCGTCCTCCTCGTCGCTGCCCAGCAGCTCGTCGGTCAGCATCGAGCCGTAGGAGCTGCGGGAGGCCGCGGAGGCGTTCGATACGAAGTACCGCGGGTCCTCCTCGCCGTCCACGCGGACGACGCCGAACCAGGCGTCCTCCTGCTCGATGAGGGCGACCACCGTGTCGTCGTCGACAGCGGCGGCACGGGCGAGATCGATCAGATCACTCAGGGACTCGACGTCGTCGAGTTCCATGTCGCTCGCTTCCCACCCGTCTTCGGTGCGCGCGAGCAGTGCGGCGAAATACACCGTGACTCTCCCACTGGTCATAGGCGTGCCGGTTGGAGGTCCCCCCGGCCGGAGGTGGGGAGGGTTGGAACGGCTGTCCTGCTCGCCGTTTCGTGCCCCGCCCAATCGGCATCGTGGCAGAAAGCGCGGCTTTGCGAGAGGTCTTCGGCGCTTGCGTCGTTCCGCGCCGTGCGCTCAGCGGGTTGTACGGGGGCCGCCGCGGCGCGCTGCGGCAGCCTCGCGGCACGCACGGGATCCCGGCCGGCTCCTCGGCGCGGCGCCGCCCGGGCGCCCCGCTCGCGGGCGGGCCCACCCCCCGAACGCCGCCGGGGCCGTGGGCGGTCACCAGCGGAACGTGCGCATGCGCATCTGCTGGCGCATGCGGGCCGCGCGGGCGCGGCGGGGCTGGACGCGGTCGCGCAGCGCCTGCGCCTCCATCAGGTCGCGCAGGAACTGCGCGCGGCGCGCCCTGCGCTGCGCCGCCGTCTCCGGCTGCTGCGGCGTGTCGTTCTCTCGGCTCGGCTGCGTGTCGGGCATCCGCCACCACCCCGGCTGGTCCGGTCGTCCTCCTCCGCCGGCGCGAAGCAGACCCCCCGCACCCCACCTTCCCCCGGATGGGGCGATTGATGCCACCCCTTCGCAGCTCAGAAGGGTTGCTGCGGCGCTACGGGCCGTCCGGCAGCGTCGGGACCACCGCCACCGGGCCGTGCGCGTGGTGGAGCACCGCGTGGGCCACCGAGCCGATCATCAGGGACCCGACGCTGCGCCGCGGGTGGTGGCGGCCCACCACCACCAGGGCCGCCGACCGGGAGGCCGTCACCAGACGCTCCGCCGCGTCGCCCGGTACCGCCGCCTGCTCCACCGGCACCTGCGGCCACCGGGCCCGGAACGGCTCCAGCCGCTCCGTCTGGGAGCGCAGCATCTCCCGCTCCGCCGGCACCGCGTTCCCGTCGTCGGCCAGGCCCTCGGGCGGGATCACCTGGAAGGGGTTGTCCACCATCATGGTCGGCGCCGGCGGGATCGCGTACGCCGAGACCACCTGGACGGTGGTCCCCCGTGCGGCCGCCTCCGCGAAGGCGAAGGCGACCACGTCGTCCGCCGTCTCCGCGGCGTGCAGGCCGAGCACCACGCGCCCGCCGGACGGCCCGGCCCCTGCCCCTGCCCCTGCCTCGGCCTCGGCGCTGCGCGCCGCGTGCGGGACCACCACCACCGGGCACGCCGCCGTCGAGGCCACGGCGCGGCTGTTCGAGCCGAGCAGCAGGGCCGCGAAGCCGCCGCGGCCCCGGGAGCCCATCACCAGCATCCGGGAGTCCTCCCCGGTCATCCGCAGGGCCTCGGGCACGGAGCCCTCCAGCGACTCGTACCGCACCTCGGCCGGCAGTTCGGCGGCCCGGGCGAGGATCGCCTGTACGTCTTCGCCGACGGGGTCGGCGTACTCCTGCGGCTGCGAGGGGTCGGCGAGGGAGGAGCGGCGCGCCGCGTACAGCTGGGCGCTGTCGGGCAGCACGTGCGCGACCACGAGCGCGGTGCCGTGCCGGAGCGCCTCGGTCCGCGCCCATTCCAGCGCTCTGAGGCTGTGCTCGGATCCGTCGACCGCCGCGACCACCGGTGCGTTGCTCATCAGTCCAGCGTGCTGGGCGCCCGGGCGGGTCGCATCCGCAGGGCGTCGGCAGGAGATCGGCAAGACGTCCGCGGGCCGTCCGCAGGGCATCCGGAGCGGATCCGTGGGCGCGGCCGCCGGTTCGGACGCACGGGGGTGCGCGCACCGCGTAGCCTTTTGACCGTGGGTCGCGAAAAAGTGCGGCCGTTTTTGCAGGTCGCAGGTCGAAACCCGGCAGCTGAGCCTTGGAGGATGTTGTGCGTTTGCAGGTCGTCGATCACCCCTTGGTGGCGCACAAACTGACCACCCTGCGCGACAAGCGCACCGACTCCCCCACCTTCCGTCGGCTCGCCGACGAGCTGGTGACCCTCCTCGCGTACGAGGCCACCCGCGACGTGCGCACCGAGCAGGCCGACATCGTCACGCCCGTCGGCCCGACCACCGGCGTGAAGCTCTCGCACCCGCGCCCGCTGGTCGTGCCGATCCTGCGCGCCGGCCTCGGCATGCTGGACGGCATGATGCGGCTGCTGCCGACCGCCGAGGTGGGCTTCATGGGCATGGTCCGCAACGAGGAGACCCTGGAGGCCTCCACGTACGCGACGCGCATGCCGGAGGACCTCTCCGGGCGGCAGGTCTACGTCGTCGACCCGATGCTCGCCACCGGCGGCACGCTCGTCGCGGCGATCCAGGAACTGATCAAGCGCGGCGCCGACGACGTCACCGCCGTGGTGCTGCTGGCGGCGCCCGAGGGCGTCGAGGTCATGGAGCGCGATCTCGCGGGTACCCCGGTGACGGTCGTGACGGCCGCGGTGGACGAGCGGCTCAACGAGCACGGCTACATCGTTCCGGGCCTGGGCGACGCGGGCGACCGCATGTACGGCTCGGCCGAGTAGGACCCCGCCGGCCCGCCGCCGGCACGAAACGGCCGGCCGTCTCTTTCCGAGGCGGCCGGCCGTTTCGCGTTCAGCAGGTCTTGGCGGGTGCGGGCTGCGGGTTGGCCAGCAGGTACAGCTCCTTGTCCGCGGCCTCCTTCGGACTGAGGTCCTTGAAGGCGTCGCCGAGGATCAGGTCGATGTCCGCGCCCTCGCGGGCGTCGGTCTGCAGCGTGTCGCCTTCGAGCTGGGTGCCCAGTACGGAGAAGGCGGCCTTGTCGGTCTTGGGCGAGCCGAGCAGTATCCCGGTCCCGGGGACCTTCTTGTCGAAGTCGGCGGGTGCGTTGCCGACCTTGCCGACCGTGAAGCCGCGCTTCTTCAGCTCGTCGCCGACCGCCTTGGCCAGCCCGGCGCGCGGGGTCGCGTTGTAGACGTTGACCGTGATCTCGCCGGGCTGTGGCAGGGACACGGCCGGCTTGGCGGCGGCGGGGCTGGCGGCCGCCGCGGCGCCCGCCCTGGGCTTCGGGGTGGCGCAGTCCTTGCCCGCGGCGCTCTGGTGTTTACCGGTGCCGCCCTCGCCGCGGAACACGTTCATGAGCTGCACGGATCCGTAGCCGAGCAGGGCCAGACCGAGGACTGCTCCGAGCACGGTGAAGACGATGCGGCGGCGGCGCCGCGGTCGCCTCATGCGGGGGTAGGCCGCTCCCGTGACGCGGTACTTTCCGCCCATGCCGGGGGGAGTGAGCATGCTCATGGGCGCAGCGTAATACCGCCCGCCGGTGATGCCCACCAAATGATCTGTTGATAGGGCAAGACCGACCCGAAAGGCGCAATTCTGGCGAACCGGAAACCCAAGCGGCGCCCGGGAAGGAGCGTTTCTCGGGCTCGGCTACGGCGTGTTCCGGCTCAGTAGTCCATTTCGAGTACGCGCGCGTGCAGCACCTGGCGCTGCTGCAGGGCCGCGCGCACGGCGCGGTGCAGCCCGTCCTCCAGGTACAGGTCGCCCTGCCACTTCACGACGTGGGCGAAGAGGTCCCCGTAGAACGTCGAGTCCTCGGCGAGCAGCGTTTCGAGGTCCAGCTGCCCCTTGGTCGTCACCAACTGGTCGAGCCGGACCGGGCGCGGGGCGACATCCGCCCACTGCCGGGTGGTTTCCCTGCCGTGGTCGGGGTACGGCCGCCCGTTTCCGATGCGCTTGAAGATCACACGGAAAGCCTACCGGGCCGGTGCCTGCGGGCGCAGCCTTGCCAAGCCGGTGCAAAAGTGGCAGGCAGGGCTATTTCGGGAGTGATGTATGAGCGAGAGCACCGACCCCGCGTCCCCGGCGGACCAGATCGCCGCCGGGTACGCCTTCACCGGACCCGCGCTCGAACTGGGTGCCCTGCTCTGGGACGGCGCCTGCCTGCCGGAGCGGCAGATCCGCATCCCGCTGTCGATGCTCAACCGCCACGGCCTGGTCGCGGGCGCCACCGGCACCGGCAAGACGAAGACCCTCCAGCTCATCGCCGAGCAGCTGTCGGCGGGCGGCGTCCCGGTGTTCCTCGCCGACATCAAGGGGGACGTCTCCGGGATTTCGGTGCCGGGCACGGCCAACGAGAAGACCGGGGAACGGGCGAAGGAAGTCGCCCAGCAGTGGGAGGCGACCGGATTCCCGAGCGAGTTCTATTCGCTGGGCGGGATCGGACCGGGCATTCCGGTACGGGCCACCGTGACGGCTTTCGGCCCGGTGCTCATGTCGAAGGTGCTCCAGCTCAACCAGACCCAGGAGCAGTCGCTCGGCCTGATCTTCCATTACGCCGACGCCAAGGGACTGGAGCTGATCGACCTCAAGGACCTGCGGGCGGTCGTCGCCTTCCTCACCTCCGACCAGGGGAAAGCCGAGCTCAAGGGCATCGGCGGGCTGTCCACGGTGACGGCGGGGGTGATCCTGCGCGCCCTGACCGCCTTCGAACAGCAGGGCGCCTCAGAGTTCTTCGGCGAGCCGGAATTCGATACCGGCGAATTCCTGCGGACGGCCGCCGACGGGCGCGGGCTGGTCTCCGTACTGGAACTCCCGGCGGTCCAGGACAAGCCGCAGCTCTTCTCCACCTTCCTGATGTGGCTGCTGGCCGACCTCTACGGCGACCTGCCGGAAGTCGGGGACCTGGAGCGGCCGAAGCTCGTCTTCTTCTTCGACGAGGCCCACCTGTTGTTCAACGGCGCCTCGAAGGCGTTCCTGGAGTCCATCACCCAGACCGTGCGGCTGATCCGCTCGAAGGGCATCGGCGTCTTCTTCGTGACGCAGACCCCCAAGGACGTGCCGGCGGACGTGCTCGCGCAGCTCGGCAACCGGGTGCAGCACGCGCTGCGCGCCTTCACCCCGGACGACGCGAAGGCGCTGAAGGCCACCGTGAAGACCTTCCCCAACTCCGCGTACGACCTGGAGGAGCTGCTGACCCAGCTCGGGACGGGCGAGGCGGTGATCACCGTACTCAGCGAGAAGGGCGCCCCGACCCCGGTGGCGGCCACCCGGCTGCGCGCCCCGCAGTCGCTGATGGGCCCGATCGACGCGGCCGCCCTCGACGCGGCGGTGAAGTCCTCGCTCCTCTACGCGCGGTACGCGCAGCCCGTCGACCGCGAGTCGGCGTACGAGAAGATCAGCGCCGAGCAGGCTGCGGCCGAGGCGGCGGCGGAGGCGGCCGCAGCCGCGGCGGAAGCCGAGAAGCAGGCCGACAAGCAGGCCAAGGAGGCCGCGAAGGCGGCGCGCAGCAACCCGAAGCCCGATCCGTCGCTCGCCCAGCAGGTGGTGGGGAGCGGGCTGTTCCGCTCGCTGGCCCGGTCGGTCGGGACCCAGTTGGGGCGGGAGATCTCGCGGTCGCTCTTCGGGACGGCGAAGCGGCGCAGATGAGGGCCGGGGCCGTCTCCGGCGTGCTGCCCGCCCGGCGTACGTGACGGATTCCGGCGGCCGGATCCGCCGCCGGGGTGCCGCCGGGGGCTTCGGCGCTGACAGACTTCGCCCCATGCGGACCGAACTCACGGACACCACGTCCAGCAAGATCGACCGGGCCCTGCTCGACGCCCGCCGGGCCATCGGCAGTCCCACGATGGGCCTGGTGCTGACGCTCGTCATCGCCACCGACGAGGAGAACGCGTACGACGCCGTCCGCGCGGCCTCGGAGGCCTCCCGCGAACACCCCTGCCGCATCATCGTGGTGATCAAGCGCACCTCGCGCGGCTCGCACAAGCTCCGCCCGACCCGGCTCGACGCCGAGCTGCGGGTCGGATCGGACGCCGGGACCGGGGAGATCGTGCTGCTGCGGCTGCACGGTGCGCTCACCGGGCAGGCGGGCTCCGTGGTCCTCCCGCTGCTGGTGCCGGACGCGCCGGTGGTGGTGTGGTGGCCGGCCGACGCCCCCGCCGACCCGGCGCGCGATCCCCTCGGCGCGCTCGCGCAGCGCCGGATCACGGACGCGGAGGCCGTTGCCGACCCGGTGGCGGTACTGGACCGGCAGGCCGCCGCGTACGCCCCCGGGGACACCGACCTCGCCTGGACCCGGCTGACGCCGTGGCGGGCGCTGCTGGCCGCCGCGATGGACCAGAAGCCGCTGCCGGTGACGGGCGCGGCGGTGGAGAGCGAGGCCGACAACCCGAGCGCCGAGCTGCTGGCGCGCTGGCTGGGGGACCGGCTCGGGGTGCCGGTGGAGCGGGTCACCACGGACGGGCCCGTGATCACCCGGGTCCGGCTGGCGACCGCGGCGGGCGAGATCACGGTGGACCGCCCGGACGGGGCGCTGGCCACGCTGATGCTGCCGGGCAGCCCCGACCGCAAGGTGGCCCTGAAGATCCGCAGCAAGGCCGAGCTGATCTCGGAGGAGCTGCGCCGCCTCGACGCGGACGAGGTCTACGCGTCGGCGCTCCGCAAGCCTCCGGCCCCGGCCCCGGCTTCGGGCGTGGCCACGACCTAGGCGTCCTTCTCCGCCTTGGCGGCCTTGGCGGCGGCCTTCATCTCCTGTTTGTGCGCCCGCACCTTGGCCAGGGACTCCGGCCCGGTGATGTCCGCCGCCGAGCGGTAGACGTTCGCCGGGCCGTAGCCGCCGGCCGCCTCGCGCCACCCTTTGGGCCGTACGCCGAGCTGCTTGCCCAGCAGCGCCAGGAAGATCTGGGCCTTCTGCTCGCCGAACCCGGGCAGTTCCCTGAGCCGCTTCAGCAGCTCGTCCCCGGTCCGTACGTCCCGCCAGACGGCCTCCGCGTCCCCGTCGTAGTGCTCCACCAGGTACGCGCACAGCTGCTGTACCCGCTTGGCCATCGACCCGGGGTAGCGGTGCACGGCCGGCTTCTCGGAGAGCAGCGCGGCGAAGGCCTCGGGGTCCTGGGCGGCGATGGCGTGCGCGTCCAGATCGTCGGCCCCCATCCGGCGGGCGATCGTGTACGGGCCCGAGAACGCCCACTCCATCGGCACCTGCTGGTCGAGCAGCATGCCGACGAGCGCGGCGAGCGGGCTGCGGCCGAGGAGCTCGTCGGCCTCCGGCTGCTGGGCCAGCCGCATCGTGATGTCCATGGATCCAGCCTCCCGCGCGGCCGCCTTCCCCGCGCGGTCGGCGCACCGCGGCCCTAGCGTGAGAACCGCGCAAAAGCGACCCATGACACAAACCACGACACAAACCACGACACACGTACGAGGACACAGGAGTCGATCGATCATGGCTGAGTTCCCGGAAGGCGCTCCGTGCTGGGTGGACGCGATGTTCAAGGACGTGGAGGGCGCCAAGACCTTCTACTCCGACGTGCTGGGCTGGACCTTCGGTGAGTCGTCCAGCGAGTACGGCAACTACACGCAGGCCTACTCCGACGGCAAGGCGGTGGCGGCCGTCGTCCCGCCGATGCCGGGCGGCGAGGCCCCGTCGCAGTGGTGTCTGTACTTCGCCTCGCCCGACGCGTCGGCCACCGCAGAGAAGATCAAGTCGGCCGGCGGCGAGCTGATGATGGAGCCGATGCAGGTCGGCACCTTCGGCACGATGGCGATCGCCAAGGAGCCGAGCGGCGCGGTCTTCGGCGTCTGGCAGCCGGGCGAGCACAAGGGCTTCGAGAAGATCGGCGAGCCGGGCGCCTACGCCTGGGCGGAGGTCTTCACCCGCGACCCGGCCAAGGCGGACGGCTTCCTCTCGAAGGTCTTCCCGTACTCCGCCCAGAAGATGGAGCCCGGCGAGGACCCGGAGGCGGCGGGGATGGACTTCAAGATCTTCAGCGTCGGCGGCAGCGGGAACCCGGTCCTCGGCCGGATGAGCATGGGCGACGAGTTCCCGCCCGAGATCCCCCCGTACATCCAGGTCTACTTCTCGGTCCCGGACTGCGACGAGGCCGTGGCCAAGGCCAAGAAGCACGGCGGCAAGCTCCACTTCGGCCCGATGGACAGCCCCTTCGGCCGCTTCGCGGCGGTGACGGACCAGCAGGGCGCGGCGTTCGCCGTCATCGACATGTCGAAGACGACGGGCGAGATGCCGAAGATGTCGGACGCGTAGCCGACCCCTCCGGGCGGGGCGGGGCCACCCGACGGGCGGCCCCGCCCACCTACGTCGTCAATACGGGGGTGCAGCCCTTGCAGGTGCCGGGGGTCGGGGCGCGGAAGGCGCGGTCGCATTTCTCGCAGGTCTGGAAGGGGTCCGGCGGGACGAATGCCGGGCCGCGCCGGATGGGGGCCAGGAAGGGCGGGAGCTGGGTCCTGAGGCGGTGGGCGATCAGGCCCGCCGGGTTGCGGGGGCGGTCCGGGAGGTTCGCCGCCAAGGCGCTGGTCACCGCGGGGTGGTCGGCCCCGCGCTCCAGCCAGGCCTCGACGCCGCCCGCGAGGCGTTGGACGTCCCGGGCGCCGAGGAGCAGGCGCGGATCGACCCGGCGGAGCTCCGCCAGGATCTCCTCGGCCAGCTGCCGACGGGCCGGGTTGTCGGGGTTGCGGGGCGCCGGGAGGGCCGCCGGGGGCTGCTGCGGCGGCGGTGCCGGGTCGGGCGCGGGGGCGGGAGCGGGTTCGGGCTCCGGGGCAGGTTCCGGTTCCGGGGCGGGTTCCGGCTTCCGCTCAGGGTTCCGCTCGGGGTTCCGCTCGGGGTTCCGCACGGGTGGGGTGACGGCCTTCGGCTCGTTGTAGAACACCGTACGGGTGACGATCCGCCCGTCCGGGAGCTTCTCCGGGAGCCGCCTGAGGTACCCGTACGCCTCCAGCTCGCGCAGCGCCTTGGCGATCGCGCTCTCCCCGAGGGGCAGCTGCCTGGCCAGGGCTTTCACGCCGACCGGGGTGCCCGGGGGCACCGACTGGATGTACGTACCGAGGGCCCGCGCCTGCATCGACAGGTGGGGATGCCGGATCAGGTCGTTGCTCACGACGGTGAAATTGCGGGTCTGCCGGACGTTGGCGTGTTGAACGCCGTACGCGCCGCGTGAGGGCGCGTTAGAGTGCTGGAAAGCCATCGGGAAGTTGGATCCTTCTCGTGGTCAGGCCCTCGTCGGGATTGCGAGTCCCGGCGGGGGCCGTCCTGTGCCTGGAAGTTGTCGCGGCGAGCATATGCCGGGCAACCGGCATGAAATCCAGCTGAGTTGGGACAGTTCACCCGTGTGAGTGAGTGGCGCTCCGGGGAGGCTGGAGAGGCAGGGCTGGAGTTCTTTCTCTTGGTTCTTGCAAAAGAAAAGCGTCGTGGCGCGCCGGGTCGCGCCCGGCCGCTACCCGGCGGCGCGAGCGGCCCGCACGTATGTCCACGACTTTGTCCAAAGCTGTCGAGACTGCCTCAACGGGAGTGACGGGTAAGGCGCGTTGAGGAGGTGGGTGCGCATGGGCGTGGACAGTGACGGTACGGAAGAACACAGCTGGTCCGTGGACCCCGAGGACGAACAGGGCGCGGCGGTGGTGGCGGCGCTCGGCCGTCAGATGCGGGCGCGGCGCGAGGCGATGGGGCTGCGGGTCGCCGACCTGGCGGCGGAGATCACGTACGGCGAGGCCCTGATCTACAAGGTCGAGGGCGGCAAGCGGATCGCCAAGCCGGAGTACTTGGACAAGCTGGACGACGCGCTGAGGGCCGGCGGCCTGGTCCGGGCCATGGCGGAGGATCTCTCCCGGGTCCGGTACCCGAAGAAGGTCCGGGACCTCGCACAGATGGAAGAGAAGGCCGTCGAGATCGGCGTGTACAGCGTGCATGCCGTTCATGGCCTGCTGCAGACCCCGGAGTGGGCGCGCGCCATGTTCGAGATGCGGCAGCCGGCGTACTCGCGAGCCGAGGTCGAACGGTTCCTGGCCGCACGCATGGCGCGCCGGTCGATCTTCGATCGCGATCCCGCTCCGGCGCTCAGTTTCGTCCAGGAAGAGGCCACGCTGCGCCGTCGCATCGGGGGCACAATGGTCTGGCGGCAGCAGCTCGAACACCTGCTGGAAGTCGTCCAGTTGCGGAACCTTGCGTTTCAGGTGATGCCGATGGACTGTGAGGTCCACGCGGGGATGGACGGCGGGATCGAAATGCTGAAGTTCGGGGACGGCTCGGCGGTAGGGCGCTCTGAAGGCGCGTTCTACGGGCGGCCCGTGTCCGACGCCAAGCGGTTCCGGATCCTTGAACTGCGGTATGGAATGATCCGGGCTCAGGCTCTCCCGCCACGGGAGTCGCGGGCCTTTGTCGAGCATTTGCTGGGAGAGACATGATCCACGAATTGGCCTGGTCCAAGAGCAGCTACAGCAGCAGCAGCGACATCAACGACTGCGTCGAGGTGGCGTGGGTCAAGAGCAGCTATAGCAGCGGGTCCGAGGGCGACTCCTGCGTCGAGGTGGCCGCCTGCCCCGAGGCCGTGCGCGTCCGGGACTCCAAGGTCCTCGACGGGCCCCAGCTCGCGCTCGCGCCGCAGGCCTGGGCCGGGTTCGTTTCGTACGCGCGCCAGGGCTAGGGCTTTCGCCCCGGGGGTATTCGGAGGATCGTGGGGAGTGAACCTTCGCCATACCAGGAGGCGCGTCATGCGCAAGGTCATGGACTGTAGGGAGTACCCCAGCGAGATCGGATGCACCCTGACGATCACGGGTGAGGAAGACGAAGTCATGGGGGCGGCCGTCCAGCACGGCGTCGCCGTGCACGGTGAAGAGGACACTCAGGAGTTCCGCGACGCGCTGCGCGGCATGCTGAAGCCCGAGGTGCCCCAGCACGCCTGAACGCAGGAATCAGGAATACCGCAGAGGCGAGCCGCCCGGGTGGTTCCGGCTGGCGGATGCGATGGGTCGAATGCGGGCCGGGCAAGGGGTGATTACGGTCGATCTTGTGCGGTTCCCCCGGATCGTGCGAGGTCACTACCGAAGAGGTCGAGCAACCCCATGAGCCTGAGCATCCGCAACCAGATCGCCGGTACCGTCACCGCCGTCACCACCGGGGAGGCCATGGCCACGGTCAAGGTCCGTCTGGAAGGCGGCCAGGACATCATCGCGGCCATCACCACCGACGCCGTGAAGGACCTCGGCATCGCCGAGGGGTCCTCGGTCAAGGCGCTCGTCAAGGCGACCGAGGTCGCGCTGGCCACCGGCGCCGTCGACGGCATCAGCATCCGCAACCAGCTGGCCGGCACCGTCTCCGACGTCGCCACCGGTGGCGCCATGGCCTCCGTCAAGGTGGACGTGAACGGCGGCGGGCTGACCGCCGCGATCACCAAGGACGCCGTCGAGGCGCTCGGCCTGGCCGCCGGGTCCTCCGTCGTCGCGCTGATCAAGTCCACCGAGATCTCGCTCGCCACCGCCTGAGCCGAGGCCTGAACCGAAAGACGCGGCCTAGAGCCCGAGGTTCGGCGGCGACAGCGAGCCGAACCACACGTGCGTGACCGCGCTGACGTAGCGCGCCCCGCACCGGTCCGACGGGACCACCAGCTGCGCGCCCGCCTCGTCGAGGTCCTCCCCGTCGAGGCGGGTCGCCAGCAGCACCGGGCTGTCGCCGAAGTCCGCGTCGAGTTCGGCCCAGGACAGGACGGTGTGGTGCCCGTCCCCGCCGCTGACCGCCAGCAGGAAGCGGCTGCGGTCCTTGCGCCGGCGCGCGTCGAAGGACGGCCCGGCGCCCGCGACCACGTCACGCAGCAGGGCGCCTTCGAACACATGGTGCTGCGGACCGTTCGTCGCGCAGTCGAACGTGACCTCGGCCCGGTGCTGTACCCAGTCCCGCAGGTCCGCGACGCTCAGGGTCGCCGGGTGGTCCAGATCTCCGTGCAGCATGAGTTTGGCCATGTGCGGATTGTGCCCGGGGCCCGTCATTCCGGAACCTCATCTGCAAGGTTGATGGCTTGATACAACCAGCAGATGTGGCTTCATCGTGTGTTCTGCCCTTGCAGGTCCTGCAACCTCTGGTTCACCTTCCGCCAGACGACGTCGCGTGTCACCGGCAGCTCCGTGAACCGCACGCCGGTCGCGTCCCGCAGCGCGTTCGCGAACGCCGGGGCCACCGGGTTGAAGGGGCTCTCGCTCATCGACTTCGCGCCCAGCGGGCCGATCGCGTCCGAGGTCTCCATGAAGTGCACCTCCGTACGCGGGACGTCCGCGTACTGCGGGAGCCGGTAGCGGCGGAACGCCGCCGTGGTCACCTCCCCGCGCTCGTCCACCCGTACGGTCTCGAACAGCGTCGCGCCCAGCGCCTGGGCCACGCCGCCCTCCACCTGGCCGCGGCACTGCATCGGGTTCATGACCTTGCCGGCGTCGGCCGCGTGGACGGACCGGAGGATCTTCATCTCTCCCGTGCCGGGGTCCACGGCGAGGCGGAACCACTGCGCGTTGAAGGCGACCGAGCGCGGTGAGCCGCCCCAGTGGCCGTCCGCGGCCATCTCGTCGAGCTTGCCCTTGTCGTACGCGGCCTCGTACAGCTCCTTGAGCGTGACGGTCCGGCCCGCGCAGTCGAAGGACTCGGCCGACAGCTTGCACAGGTGCCGGGCCACGCCCGTGTGCCGGGCCGCGAAGGTCTGGAGCCGCTCCGCGAGCGAATTGGCCGCCAGCATCACCGCCTTGCCCGCCACCACCGTGCCGGCCGAGCCGAACGCGCCGGTGTCGTGGCGGACCACGTCCGTGTCGGACTGGCGGACCGCGATCCGGTCCACCGTCGTGTTCAGCGCGCCCGCGGTGATCTGCTTGTGGACGGTGGTCGTGCCGTTGCCGAACTCGGCCGTGCCGACGGCGATGTCGTACGTGCCGTCGCGCAGCAGGCTGACCCGGGCGTCGGCGAAGTGGCCGCCCGGCGGGCCGGTCGCGATCATGGCGACGGCCGATCCGGTGCCGGTGAGCCAGCCCTCCGGCACGTCCTCGTGGCTGCGGTCCTCGGCGATGGCCTTGCGTACGACGTCCATGCACTGCTTCATCCCGTACGAGGCGATGAACAGGTCCTCCTCGTGGCCGATCGGGGTCACCATGTGGTCGCCGGCGCCGATGACGTTCTTCTCGCGCAGGACGAGCGGGTCCATGCCGAGCTTGACGGCGAGCTCGTCCATCACCGATTCGAGGGCGAACAGGACCTGGCCCAGGCCGTAGCCGCGGAAGGCGCCCGCCGGTACGCCGTTGGTGTAGACCGAGTACGCCTCCACCTCCTTGTTCGGCGCCTTGTAGACGGCGAAGGACTCGCCGACGCTGTGGAACATGACCGCCGGGCCGTGGTTGCCGTAGGCACCGGTGTTGGAGAGCACGCGGATGCGCAGCGCGGTGAGGGTGCCGTCGGCCTTGGCGCCGATCTTGATGGTGATCTTGAAGGGGTGGCGGGTGGTGGCGCCGTAGAACTGCTCGGCCCGGGTGAATTCGAGCTTCACCGGGCGCCGCAGCTTCAGGGCGGCGAGGACCACGATGTCCTCGGTCAGCATCTCCTGCTTGCCGCCGAACCCGCCGCCCACGCGGCCCGCGACGACGCGGACCTCGTCCTCGCCCAGGTCGTACAGGGCGCACAGCGCCCGCCGGGTCAGGAACGGGGCCTGGGTGGAGGAGCGGACGGTGATCCGCTCGCCGTCGCCCTCCTCCTTGGGTTCGAAGTACGCGACGCTGCCGTGGGTCTCCAGGCTGGCGTGCTGCACGCGCTGGGTCTGAAAGGTCTCCTCGTGGACGACGTCCGCCTCCGCGTACCCCTTCTCCATGTCGCCGATCGTGCCGTGCACCTCGCCGCACACGTTGTTCTCGGCGCGGAAGATCCCCGACTCGGGGCCCTTGGGGTGGAGGACGGGGGCGCCCGGAAGCATCGCCTCCTCCGGGTCGATCACGTACGGGAGCTCCTCGTACGTGACGACCACGCGGCGGCAGCCCTCCTCGGCGGCCTGCTCGCTGTCGGCGACGACGGCCGCCACGCGCTGGCCGACGAAGCGGACCACGTCGTCCAGGACGCGGGTGTCCATCGGGTCCTCGGTCGGGTGCTCGTGGCGGGCGGACGAGTACAGCCGGTCGGGGGCGTCGTGGTGGGTGAGGACGGCGTGCACCCCCGGGACCTGGAGGGCGTCGCGGGTGTCGATGTCGACGATGCGGGCGTGCGGGTGCGGGGAGCGCAGCAGTTTCATGTGGAGCAGCCCGGGCACCTCGACGTCGAAGGTGTAGCGGGCGGTTCCGGTGACGACGAGGGGCCCTGCCGGGGCGCCGAGGCTCCTGCCGACGGCTTCACCCTGTTCCGGGGTTTCGGTGTGCTTCACCCCGCGTACGGCGTCCTCGATGGCGCGGTAGCCCGTACAGCGGCAGATGTTGCCCTTGAAGGCGCGCGGGAGGTCCTCCAGCTTGCCGTCGTCGTGGTCGGTGCCCTGCTCGGCCTGGAGGGCGGCGGTGGTCATCAGGAATCCGGCCGTGCAGAACCCGCACTGGAAGCCCTGGGCGTCGAGGAACTGCTGCTGCGCCGGGTGGAGTTCGCCGCCCGGCTTGGCGAGGCCCTCGACCGTGGTCACGCGGCGGCCCTCGGCGCGGACGGCCGGGTAGAGGCAGCTGTGCACCGGCTGCCCGTCGACGTGCACGGTGCAGGCCCCGCAGTCGCCCTGGTCGCAGCCCTTCTTCACGCCGAACCAGCCGCGCTCGCGCAGGTAGGTGCGCAGGCACTGGCCGGCGCGGGGCTCGGCGTCGAAGCGCTCCTTGTTGATCTCGATCTCGTAGCTCATCGGGAAACCTCCTCCTCCGGCTCCAGCGACGCCGACGTGAGTTCGCGGCGGATCTCCTCGGCCAGGCGCAGGGCCATGTGGCGCCGCCAGTCGGGCAGTCCGTGGATGTCGTCGAACCACTCGTCCGGCCGGACGGCGGTGTCGATCGCCTCGCGCAGCTCGGCGGCGGCCGGCGGCAGCGCGAACCAGAAGCGGAAGGGGCGGGTGGTGGCGGCGGTGACCGTGAGGGCGAAGGAGCCGTCCTGGGGGTCGCGGGTGCCGATGACGAGGGCGCCGGAGCGGCCGAGCCCGTAGAGGGAGGCCTGCCGGAAGGCCGTACGGCAGGTCAGCGAGCGGGCCGGGACGCGCACGGAGCGCAGCAGCTCGCCCTCGCGCAGATCCTTGACCCCGGCGCCGCGGATGAAGTCGGCGACGGGCATGCGGCGGGTGGCGCCGTCCTGGCCCTGGAGGAGGACGGTGGCGTCGAGGCCGGCGGCCAGGGAGATGACCGGGCCGGCCGGGAGACCGTTGCAGAGGTTCCCGCCGACGGTGGCCATGTTCCAGATCTTGAAGCTGGCGAGGAAGGCCCGGCAGCACTGCTCGATCAGCGGCGCGGCGGTCGCCGGCAGGGAGCGGCCGAACCGGGACAGCTCGGTGATGGTGCAGGTCGCGGCGATGTCGAGGGCGCCGTCGGGCTGCCAGGACAGGGGCGGCCAGCCCATGCGCGAGAGGTCGACCAGGCGGCGGACGTGGGGCTGGGGCTCGGAGAAGAGGTACGTGCCGCCGCCGAGCCAGGCGTCGCCGGGGCGCCAGGGTTCGCGGCGGCGTGCGTCGCGCACGTCGAGCACGGTGTTGAGATCCAAGGTGGGCCACCCCCTCCACTCGGGACACCCGGGAAACCGAGCGTTTCCAGTCAGTGAAGCAACGGGGGCGTGGCCGGGACGACTGTGGCCGAGCACGGAAACCGCTGGACTTCGGACGGTTCGCCCTGGAGGATCAACCAAGAGGCTGACTACGCTCTTGCCCTTGCATTTACGATGGTGTTTCTCGTATTCGCCTCGCGAATGTGGGTTGCAGCCCACCGCAAGGAGCCCCGCATGCACGTCCTCGACCTGCTTCAGTCCGACAACCTCGGCCTCACCCTGCTCTGGGGCGAGGACGCCCTTCTCGGCCAGGAGGTCAGCGGGGTCACCGCCACCGACCTGGAGGACCCGCGCCGCTTCCTGGGCCCCGGCGAGCTCGTGCTCAGCGGCCTGGTGTGGTGGACCGACGGCGACCTGGTGAAGGCGGATCGATTCGTCTCCGCGCTCGCCGAGGCCGGGGCCACCGCCCTCCTCGCCGGCGAGGAGACCCACGGCCGGGTCCCCGACGAACTGGTGGCCGCCTGTCGCGCCCACCGCGTGCCGCTCGTGGCCGTGCCCGCGCAGACCAGCTTCCGCGCCGTCACCGAGGCGGTCTACCTGCGCCAGTGGGGCGACCTGAGCCGCCGGCCGAACCGGCTCTTCGCGCTCCCCGAGAACGTGCGCGCCGAGCTCAGCCGCCTCCTCGAAGGCGGCGCCGGACCGGCCGAACTGCTGGACCGGGCCTGCGCGCACCTGGGCAAGGTCGCCTGCTACCTGCTGACCGCGAGCGGCCGCACTGTCGCCCGCACCCCCTCCGCGCCCGCGATCCCGGCCCAGCGGGCGGGCGGTGGCGCGCTGCGCGAGGGGCTCTCGCTGCGCATCGAGTCCGAGAGCACCCCGTACGACGCCTGGCTGCTGCACGTGCCGGACGCGGACGCCGCGCCCCCGCGCGTGCTCCACGAGATCGCCGAGGTCTTCGCCCAGTACCGCGACGGCCGGGCCCGGCGCGCCGACGCGGTGCGGGCCGCCGGCCGGGAGCTGGCCGTACTCCTGGAGGCGGAGGGGCCGGCCGCGGACCCCGGAGCCCTGGAGGAGGCGCTGGCCGCGGCCGGACTCCCGGCGGGAGGCCCGTACCGGGTGCTCGCGGCGACGGACGGCGACGCCCTGGCCGAGGCGCTGGCCCACCTGGAGGGCGTCCCGTACGCGGTGGGGCGCTCGGTCGCGGTCCTGTACGAGGGCCAGGACGCGGCGGTCGACGTCCCGGGCCGGCTCCGCACGGTCTGGCCGCTGATCCGGGCGTGCGGCGGCCCGGAGGCCGATCTGCGGCTCGGCGCGGGTGCGCGGGCTCCGGGCGCCGAGGCGCTACGCGCGTCGATGCACCAGGCCCGCTTCGCCCTGACGGCGACGGACGAGACCGCTCCGGTCCGCGCGGTGGAACAACTGGACACCCTGTCGGCCCTGTTGTCGGGGGTCCCGCAGGAGGTCCGGTCGGTCTACGCGGCGCGGACGCTCGGGGCGCTCGGGGACGGGATGCTGCGCGAGACGCTGGAGGTGTTCCTGGCCAACAACTGCTCCTGGACGCGCACGGCGGAGGCCCTGCACCTGCACGTCAACACGGTGCACTACCGGATCGAGCGGGTGGAATCCCTGACGGGCCGTGACCTGTCCCGCCTGGACCACAAACTGGACCTCTACGCGGCGCTGCGCTGCGCGTAGCGGTCGCGGTCGCGGTCGCGGTCGCGGTGGCGGTCGCGGTCGCGGTCCCGGTCCCGGTCGCGGTCCGGCCGCGGTCCCGGTTCCGGTTTTCGGTCCTGGTCTCAGGCTGACGGCAGGTCGACGTAGACCTCGGTGGACTTCACCCGGGCGGTGACGCACACCCCGACCGCGATCCCGAGCTCCTCGACCGACTCCCGCGTCACCACGGACACCACCCGGTGCGGGCCCGACTGGATCTCCACCTGGGCGGCCACTTCGTCGAGCCGCACCGCGGTGACGATCCCGACGAAGGAGTTCCGTACGGAGGTGGCCGTCCCGTTGCCCGCGGGCGGCTGCGGCCGCGGCTCACCGGCCCGCGCCTTGGCGAAGGCGGCGAGCGTCGCCCCGTCGAAGGAGCGCGCCCCGTCGGCCGCGCGGCGCACGGGCAGCCGCCCCCCGTCGGCCCAGCGGCGGACGGTTTCGGCGCTCACGCCCAGCAGCCCGGCGGCCTGCCCGATGGAGTACGACGACACGCCCGCACCCTACCGCTGCCCGGCGGCCTGGGCCTTGGCCTGGACGGCGGCGACGTAGCGGACGGTGAAGAGCATCGGGACGACGAACCCGGCGGCCTGGACGAGCGTGGCGGGCGTCGAGTGGCCGTGGCCGGCGTGGGCGAGGGCCGCGAGCGCGCCGGCGGTGACCGCGAAGGCCGCGGTCCACACGGCGGTGATGACGACGTTGGTCCGGATGAACGGCCGCAGCCCCCAGACCTCGCGCGGGGTGGTGCGCTTCGCGATGCCCAGGGTGAACGGCCTGCCCACGAGCAGCGAACCCCCGGCGATGAGGGCCAGGGTGGCCGAGGAGAGGGCCGCCGAGTAGTCGTGCACGTCCGAGTGCGGGTCGGCGAAGGCGATGACCGTCAGGACCGCGAAGAAGACCGCCGAGCCGATTTCGATGATCAGCGCGTCGAACCCGGCCCCGGCCAGGCGCTGCTGGACGGTCACCGCGACGGCCGCCACGAGCCCGGCGAGCGCGCCCCACTGCCACTGGGCGGACGGGAACAGCGCGAAGACGATCCACGGAAGGAAGGTGCGTACGTACGACATCGGAAACCCCCGGCTTGGCTGCTGACGTTCCTGTTCTGACATGTCGAAAGTAGATGGTCCAGTACTGACATGTCAATGATGGAATGTAGGGTGAGGGGCATGAGCCTTCGACACGCCCTCCTCGGACTCCTGTCAGAGCGCCCGGCCAGCGGTTACGACCTGCTCAAGCGCTTCGAAACCTCGCTGGCCAACGTCTGGCCTGCCACCCAGAGCCAGATGTACACAGAGCTGGCCAAGCTCGCCGACGCCGGAATGATCAGCGTCTCGGCGGAAGGCCCGCGCGGGCGCAAGGAGTACACCCTCACCGACGAGGGCCTGGCCGAACTGCGCCACTGGCTGACGGAGACCAAGCCGCAGCGCAACACCCGCAGCGACATCCTGCTGAGGGTCTTCTTCCTCGGCGTGCTCACCCCCGAGCAGGCGCGGGGCTACCTGACCGGGCTGGCGGAGCTGTCGGAGCAGGAGTACGAGGACCTGCGCCGGCTCGACGCGTCCATCGACTGGGGCGACGACACCCTGTCGGTCCACGGCAAGATCGCCCTGGAGTACGGCCTGCGCTTCAACGCCATGCGCCGCGAGTGGGCGCAGTGGGCGGCCGACCAGATCGGCTAGGCCGCGTCGGGCTGGGCCGGGTCGGGCTGGGCCGGGTCGGGCTGGGCCGCGGTCGGCTGGAGCGCGTCCCGCCGGGCCGCGTCCGGCCGGTCAGAGCGCGGCGCCGTCCACCCGCTCCCCGTTCCACGCACGGAGCTTCTCCGGATTGCGGACCGCCCAGATGTGCGTGATGCGGTCGGCGCCGAGGTGGAACGCCGCCACGGTCACGGTGGTGCCGGCGTACTGGGCCACCAGGCCCGGCCGGCCGTTGACCGTCCGCTCCAGGAGCGTCAGCCCGGGAGCCTTGGCGGCCATGTGGATCAGGTACTGGGCGATGCGCTCGCCGCCCTCGACCGGGCGGAGCGCGGCGCCGACGAGCCCGCCGCCGTCTGCGGCCATCGTGGCGCCGGGGTCGAGGAAGCCGACGAGGGCCTTGATGTCCCGGGCCTCCCACGCCTCCTTGAAACGCCGCACCAGGACGGCCTGCCCGGCCGTCGTGGCCGTCGTCGCGGGGGCCTGTGCGGCGCGAACGCGTCGGCGGGCGGAGGCCGCCAGCTGCCGGCAGGCGGCCGGTGACCGGGCGACGATCCCGGCGATCTCGGCGAAGGGGTACCGGAAGACGTCGTGCAGGACGAACGCCACGCGTTCGGCCGGTGTCATCGACTCCAGCACGACGAGGAAGGCCATGTTCACCGACTCGTCCATGGCGACCCGGTCGGCGGGGTCGGCCGGCCCGTCGCTCCACTCCGTACGGCCGGGCAGCGGCTCCGGTATCCACGCGCCGACGTAGCGCTCGCGGCGGACCCGCGCGGAGCCGAGCAGATCCAGACAGATGCGGCCGGCCACCGTCGTCAGCCAGGCCCCCGGCGACTCGACGGCCTCCCGCTGTCGCGGCGACATCGCGTACCAGCGGGCGTAGGCCTCCTGCACGGCGTCCTCGGCCTCGGTCAGCGAACCGAGCAGCCGGTAGGCGATGGCGATCAGATGGCGCCGCTCGCCGAAGATCGCGCGCGGATCCGGCTCGGAGGTGCTCACGGCAGCGACCGCTCCCCGTTCCTCTCGTTCGCCTCACATTTCGCGGGCCCACGTCGTCGGACTGTCGAGACAGTACCGAGCCACCGCCGCGAGGCAGAAGAGGGGACCGACCATGGCCACCCGGACGACCACACACCGGCCGACCGCAGACCGGCCGACCGCAGACCGGCCGACCGCAGACCGGCCGACCGCAGACCGGCCGACCGCAGACCGGCCGACCGCAGAGCGCATCCGCACCTTCCTGCGGGTCGCGATCGCCCTGCAGACCCTGGCCATCTTCTTCCAGGCGGCCACCGCCGGACTGCTGCTGTCCACGTCCTACGGCGAGACGCTGCACGGCGTCGGAGCACGTGTGATGTACGGCGCATCGATGCTCTACGTGCTCGCCGCGATCCTGGCCTGGCGCCCGGGCGGCGGAACTCCCCGCCCGATCCTGTACTCGTCCGGCTTCCTGGTCCTCGCCTCGGTGCAGGTGGTGGTGGGCGTCGCGCGCATACCGTCGCTCCATGTACCCCTGGGCGTCCTGATGTTCGGCCTGAGCCTGCTCGCACTGGGCCAGGCGCTCTCCGCCGCCCGCCGCCCGCAACACCCGGGGCGGCGGCTCTGACCGTCCCTTCCGGTGGGCGTCCGGCGGAAACCGGGACGGGGAACGTCGCCCTATGCGCGTTGCTCACCTCAGTCCCCGAGCTGAGCGATTGGAAATCGCCAATCACAGGGCGCGGCCTATCGGGTCGGCCGTCGGCTGGTCTCCTGCTGCCCTCGGCCGGTCAGGACGAGGCCCCTGTCACTCCAGGATCTGGACAGCTCCCGCCCGTAATTGCTGATGGAGGGCGTGCCGGAATCGCGGCATCCTCGGGCCTTGGTCGTATCTGGTCTGAACTGCTGATTGCCCTGTGACTACGTCGGCAGGAGCAGTCAAGATACGGCACCTGGGGCAGAGCAACGGGTGATCGGTATCCGTGCAGGGTGGTGATCGGCCATGATCGGGGTCCGTTGCATCGCGTTCGCAATGATCGGGCGGGTACCGCAGGCGCGGTCGTAGCTTTCCAGCCGTTCTCGGAGGATTGCGCGTGTCCTATGCCCGAAATCGCCACTCTGGTACCAGGGAGCGCCAGGACCCCGAGGGTGGCGAGATCTACGGTTCCTCCCCCGCTTTCGTGACGGTTGAGTTCTTGCTGCGCGACCGAAGATCCGTTTCCGCACCAACTTCCCGGAGGGGGAACATCTCGTGTTACGAGGCAAGATCGGACGCAAGGTAGGGGCGCTCAGCATCAGTGCCATCGCATTCGCCGGCGTAGTAGCCGCAGCGCCGGCCCAGGCGGCGCCGACCGGTGCCAACACGGTGTACGCCGACTGTTCAGTGGGCTCATACGGCAAGAACTCGGACGGCGTGTGGATCTCCTGCGGTGACGTCGTGGGCGGTCAGGCTCGTGGCCGCGGCGACTGCTCGGGCGCGCCGGACATCTACACCAGCTGGGTGACGGGCTGGCAGTCGTCCCAGAACGGGTGGTGCTGGTTCAGCATGCGGGGCGCCATCATGGAGACCCGCGCCTCCTAGTTCCTGACCGCAACCGCAGCTCACCGCGGGGCGCTCCGCGATGACAACTCCGCAGATCCCAAGAGAGGTTGTTTCCGGAACATGCGCACTGCGGTTTCCACTGCACCTCAAGCCGGAGGGCCGCTCGAACCGGTCCTCCGGCTTGAGGGCGTTCACAAGATATACGGGGCAGGCGAGACGCGTCATGTCGCGCTCGATGCCGCCACGGTCGACTTTCACGCCGGGACGCTGGCCGCAGTGGTCGGTCACAGCGGCTCGGGGAAGTCCACACTGCTCAACATCGCGGGTGGCCTGGAGCAGGCAACGTCCGGGACCGTCACGCTCGCCGGGCATGTTCTGACCAAGATGGGGCCCGCTGAGCTGACCCGGACTCGGGCCGGTCTCGTGGCTTACGTCTTCCAGGAGTACAACCTGATCCGCACCATGACGGTGCTGGAGAACGTCTGCCTTCCGCTGGAACTGTCAGGGATGCCACGGAAGGAGGCGCGCAAGCGGGCGGTCGAGGCGCTGGAGAGGACGGGCGTCCCCCGGCACACCCGGAAGTTCCCGGATCAGTTGTCCGGCGGTGAGCAGCAACGGGTCGCGATTGCGCGGGCCATTGCTGACCATCGGCCCTTGGTACTGGCCGACGAGCCCACCGGGGCTCTGGACTCGGCGAATGGCGAGCACGTCATCGGGTTGCTGCGGGAGGTCGCGGCCAGTGGCGTCGCCTGTGTGATCGCCACCCACAACCCGGAGGTGACGGCCGCAGCGGACCAGGTGGTCCGTCTACAGGACGGCCGTATCGTCGCGGCAGGTGCCCCTTGAGCCGCGTCAGCCACCGCCGCCTGGCGTGGATGCTCGGCTGGCGTCTGGCCAGCCGTAGCCGACTGCGCACGCTTCTCGTCTGCCTGGCCATCGCTCTGCCCGTCGCCGCCGGCTCGGCGGTGGCCGCGTTGAGCGCCACCTCCCGTGTCTCGATCAGCGAGGCCAGGGCCGTGGCGTACGGCACCGCCGACGGGCGGATCAGCACTCTCTCGGGAGAGCAGAAGGAGAACGCGGCAGACCCGGCTGCTTCCACCGCGCAGGTGGCGGCCCTGTTACCCGACGACACACGCCTCGCCTACGACATCGACGTCATCGGACTCGTGGTCCGTGGCCCGGACGGGCAGCAGAGTACCGTCGATGGACGGGCGGTCGACCTGGCTGATCCGCTCACTGCCGGCCTGTACCGCAAGGACCGTGGTGCTCCTTCCACCCAGGACGGGACCATCGTGCTGTCGTCCGCGCTGGCGAAGGCGGTTGGCGTCACGGACCTCGGACAGCAGGTCTCGGTGGGCGAAACGCGGTTCACGGTCTCGGGCCTGGTATCCGACCGCAACGGTCTGAGTCACCGGCTGTTCGCCCTGCCACCGGGCGGAGCCCGGACCGCCGCGGCGCTGTCATCGGCCAAGGACGTGGGGAGCCCGCGATGGTTCGTCGGGTTGCCGCCGCAAGCCGACCTGCCCTCGGCGTCCGGAAAGCTGCGGAGCACCGGCTACGCGTACACACCCAGTAGCCAAGCCGCGGCCATCGCCGAGCAGAGCGACGCCACGGATTCCACCGCCCTGCTCGTCGGATTCGGGCTGCTGGCAGAGACCAGCCTCCTGGTGACCGCGGCCTTCGCCGTCGTCGTGCGAAGTCAGCGCCGGCACATGGGGCTGCTGGCCGCCCTCGGTGCTCCGGCCCAAGTGAGTTCCGCGTTCTTCCGAACGCACGCGCTGTGCGTGTCCGTATGGGGATCCTTCGTCGGCGTCGGGGTCGGGCAGGGCGTGGCCCATGTGGTTGCGCCGGTGTTGGCTGAGCGCGCGGGCGCTGACTGGGGGGCAGTGGACGGCGCGTGGCTCACGTCGTTGATCCTCGTCGTGACGGCCGTGGCCGTCACGGTCGTTGTATCGACGCTGCCCGCGCGTGCGGCCCTGAAGGAACATCCCACCGCTCTGCTGAAGGCGGTTCCGCCGGTTCACGGCAATCGTCAGTTGCGTCTGCGTACGGCTGCTGCCGGCTGCCTTGTGGCAGCGACGGTTACCGGTCTGGCCGCAGCGGTGGCAGGTGCCGGCGTGCTGACCGCAGTCCTGGGTGTCGCGGTCTTCATCTTCGGTATCACGGGCACGGCCATGTCCCTGTCCGCGGCGGCCACCCGCCGCGCGGACACCGCGTACCTGCCCCTGCCCACACTGCTGCGGTCCGCCCTGAGGTCCCTGCTTGCCTTTCCCGTTCGGGCTGCCACCACGCTGATTGCGCTGGGTGTCGTGGCCGCCGTTTCCACCACGGTCCTGGTGGCCTCGGCCTCCGTGGCCCAGAAGCAGCGGGACGACTATCAGGCGTCGCTGCCGCAGGACGCCGCTCTCATCGTGACCCCTCGTTCTCTGAGCGATGCGGAGCGGGCTGCGCTGAGGGGCTCCGCCGGGGCTGCCGAGGTGTCGACCAGCTACAAACGCGCGGCCATCGGGCGAGACGGGAAGCAGGTCGCGGTATCTCCTCGGACGGACTTCCTCGGCTGCATCAGTGACCGCGGGCTGTTGAAGTACGGGCAGAACGACTGGCACTCCTGCTACGCGGCCTCGGCCTCGAAGATCCCCTTCCCCACGGTCGGGATCGCGGATGCCGCAGCCGCGCAGGTTCTGGCCGGGACCATGACCGACGAGCAGCGCAGTCGGTACGAGAGTGGGGAGGCGGCCGTCGCGGTAACCCCGGCGGGACTGAAGGACACGGTCGACCTGGTGGCGCAGGCTCGCAAGAAGGACGGCTTCGTTCTTGAGACGACTGCGACGCTGTCCCTGATTCGACCGCAGAGCACCGGAGGCGAGGAGTACGAGCAGCTCCCCGCGGTCCTGGTCAGCCCGGCAGGTGCACGGAAGTCGAAGATCATCCCTGTTGGCCCGGACACCTACCTTCTCCACGGTGGCTCCAAGCTCAAGCAGCAGGAGGTCCTCCGCGGCCTTCCTGCGGACACGCAAGCGGACTCGACGGTCGCAGTGGAGTCCGGTCCCTCGGTCGTCAGCGCGGTGCAGAGACTCCAGCCGATCGTGGCAGCCATCTCCGCGCTGACCACGATGGTGATCGTCGCTGCGATGGTCAGCCTCTGGACCTCCGATCTCAGGGGCGAGTACCAGATGCTCGGCGCGGTGGGCGCCAGCGCCTGGTGGCGCCGTCGACTGGCCTCCTCCATGTCCGCCTTGCTGATCATGGCGAGTGGAATCATCGGAACTGCATGGGGCATTACGGCTTCCGTCGCCTTCCTCACCGGAATGGACACCGACATCTCCATTCCCGCGGGATGGCTGGCCCTCACCGTTGTCGCGGCCGTGGTCACAGCCGCCGTCATGGGAGGAGCGCTGGTACCCCGCCACGCCCGAGCGCAGCGGCAAGCCTGATCCAGTCGAGTCTTCGGGGAGCATGCCGGACGTCTGGCGCCCGCCGCCCTCATCTGCGTACTGGCGACTGGCGGCGCTGGGGAGGCTACTGGCGGTTCCTTCGGCAAGGGGAGCGGCGCGGGAGTGCCCGCTCCCGCCACGAGATCTGTGCGGAGGCCATCTCGGTGGCTGCGGGCGGTGCCACCAACTACCACACGCAGAACGTCATCGTTCAGATGATCTCGTTCGACGACGTGGCCGCAGCCAAGGGCTTCTTCAAGGGGACGGGCACGGGGGACGATCTCGGCGCCAGCAACGTGCCCGGTGAGGCACTGGCGGAGGGTTCGGCGACGGTCGCGGATGTCCCGGCCTGTGGCGAAGGTAGCGGCTACAGACTCGCCGAACGGTGCTGTACACCCGCGAATGAGACCAGAACTGAGACCAGAACTGAGACCAAGCAGGGGCTTACTTGCCGGCCTCCGGGCCGTACCACTGCACGGCTTGGCCGGTGACAGCCGCGATGCACTCGAAATCGTGGTCACGGTGCAGGAGAGTCAGCCCCTGCAGTTCCGCGGTGGCGGCAACGACGAGGTCCACCATGCCTGCACTGCGGTGCTGCCCGCGCTGGGTCAGTAGCTCCTGGACCTGCCACGCGCGGTCGTACGCCCGGTCGTCGACGGGCACCCAGCCGAACAGCAACCGCATGTCCTCGATGCCGCGGGCGCGGTCTGCGGCGGATCGGGCACTGGAGAAGAACTCCAGCTCGGTGATCGGGCAGGTTGCGATGAGACCAGCCGCAGCCGCCTGATCCCAGCCGTATTGTTCGGCGTCGCCGTGCAGGAACCGCGCGAGCGCGCTGGTATCGACCAGGAACTGTGCCGCGCTCACCTTCGGTAGTTCTTCTTGTCCTCGAAGAGGCCCGGATCGAACGCGCCCTCTCCGGCGGAGGCCCGCAGCCGAGTGAGCGCGAGCGCGCGCCGGCGGTTCTCCAACACCTCACGCAAGGCGGTGTTGACCGTCTCCTTCTTGGTGCTCGTCCCGAGCGCCTGAGCCACGTCGGCCAGCAGCTCGTCGTCAAGGTCGATCACTGTTCGACTCATGCGAACACCTCCCGTGATATCAACTCACCCATCGAGTATATCCAGCATGATATCTGCGCTCGCGCTCGTCCGAAGATCACGAAATGCGGCATGCGAGCTGCTGACTTCGATCTTTGGTGTGGCGAGCATGGTGATGAGCGGGGCGAGGAGGTGCCAGGTGCTGTGGATCGCCATCGCGGCAGGGGTCCTCGTGGCCGTGGAGCGTGCGAGGTGCCCGCTGGTGCAAGTCCGGGAGCTTCTTGCGGAGCTCGCCGAGGTGATTCGGGCGTGGCGCCAGGTCCGGCAGTTGCTGCGGCGGGGTCACCATGGCGGGGAACGCAGAAGGCCCCGGCCGGTTTCCCGGTCGGGGCCTTCAAGTGCCCGGTGAGGCACTGGCGGAGGATACGAGATTCGAACTCGTGAGGGGTTGCCCCGTTGCCCCCAACACGCTTTCCAAGTCTGGTGGTGCGCGTTGAGCGCCGTTCATCGCCGTTCGCCAGTGTTCATAGGCGGACTGGCGAGTCGTCAGCAGCCGCCCTGCACTGGGCCGAACCCCGTTGGACGCTAATGAACGAGACGGAAACTGAGACGGAGCTGCTTCATGGATCTCCTGCGGAGAGTGGAGGTCTGGCGCCAGAATGCCCGCATGGACGCGGGGGTGGCAGCCGTACTAGGCGCGGCGGTAGGTGCGTTGACGACAGGTGGAGCGGCAGTGGTCGCGGCGCTGCTGGCTCGTTCTCAGGCCAGGGTTCAGGTCCAAGCCGACCAACGAAAGTCCTTGAGGGAGCCTCGGAAGATCGCCTATGTGGCGTTTGCCGAGTGCTGGAACAAGCGGTATCGGTTGGCGGAAGTCGGCCGCGTCAAGCTACACATGGCGCTTCGTGTGCCACAAGCACGTGAAGAACTGCTTGCAGAGGTTGCGGCTCACCGTAGCGCGGCCATGGATCTAACCACTGAGCTGGAGCATCTTTGCGCGGTCGTCCTCGTGGAGGGGCCCGCTGCGGTGACCAGTGCCGCCATCGAAGCCTCGGCTACCGGGTTTGCCCAGTTCAACGCCCTAAATGACGCCCTCCGATTGTTCATGTCACCGAACGCCCCCGACGGCGGACTGAATGACTATGACGCTAAGCAGCACGAGGCGTACAAGGCCTACCGAGCGTTTCTCAGCGAGGCGTCGGATGCGTTGAGCGTCGACTGGCTGGCCAGGCAGCCATAGGAGACAACGGCGGCAGCCAAAGCGCAACCCGCTGTCATCCCGTCTGCCGTCGACCCACACGGAGTGATAGCGGGGCAGGCTTCTGGGGCCCAGGTGGAGCGCCCTGCTGGACGAACGACCTGGGCCCCA
>NZ_LGDB01000207.1:0-74155 GCF_001279655.1 Streptomyces sp. WM6372
GGTACGGCCCTTGCTGGCGTGGGGGGTGGAGAGGTGGGCTCCGGATGCGGAGTCCGGTACCGGCTCCTCCTCCGGTGCCGGTGCCGGTGCGGTGGTGGGGTTGTGCAGTGGGCTCTGCCTGGCGGCGTACGCGACGAACGCGATGGGGGTGCACGCCCTGTTCGGGGCGTTCGTGTTCGGGGCGGTGGTGCCGAGGATGGCGGTGGTCGAGGCGGCGGCGGAGCGGATGCGGGCGTTCGCGGTGCCGGTGCTGCTGCCGTTGTTCTTCGTCGGGAGCGGGCTGAAGACGGACGTGGGGCTGCTGGGCGGCGGCGCGGCGTGGCTGTGGGCGGTGGCGGTGCTGGCGGTCGCGGTCGTCGGGAAGTGGGGCGGAGGGGCCGGGGCCGCGCTGCTGGCGGGGCAGCCGGTGCGGGACGCGGTGACGCTGGGGGCGCTGATGAACTGCCGGGGGGTGACGGAGCTGGTGGTGCTGAACGTGGGGCTCGGGCTCGGGGTGATCGGGCCGGAGCTGTTCACGGCGCTGGTGCTGATGGCTTTGGTGACGACGGCGGTGACGGGGCCCGTGGTACGGGCCTTGCGGGAGCGAGGGCGGGAGAGGGAGGCCGAGGCCGACACGGTCGGCAGCCCTCAGCGTTAACGCCGTTAATGATCCACAAGGAGGGGCGCCCGCGTTAACGGCGTTAACGCCGTTAACGGTCCCGACCACGGCTCCCCGGATCCGGCCGGGCGGAGCCCCGGCGTTAACGGCGTTAACGGTCCGGGATGTGGAAACGGGGGGCGCGGGGAGGCGTGCGCCTGTGATCATCGGGCGATGATCGATGAACAGCGGAGCAGACCCGTGCTGGTGGGCGATGAGCGTGCCACCCTGACCAGCGTCCTCCAGTGGCAGCGGGACACCCTGATGTTGAAGTGCGCCGGGCTGACCGACGAGCAGTTGCGGTGCAAGGCGGTCGCGCCGTCCGGGCTGAGTCTGATCGGGCTGGTGCGGCACCTGGCGGAGGTCGAGCGGGGGTGGTTCCGCAACGTCCTGAACGATGAGGACGTACGCGGCTACTTCCCCAAGAACGCCGCCGGGGAGTGGACGGAGTTCCACGTCGAGGAGGCGGACCCGGCGGAGGCGTTCAAGATCTGGGAGGACACGTGCGCGCGGTCCCGGGCGATCGTGGACGCCGCCGAGTCGCTCGACGTGACGGGGCACCACGGCGATCAGGCGTACTCGCTGCACTACATCCTGGCCCACATGATCGAGGAGTACGCCCGGCACAACGGGCACGCCGATCTGCTGCGCGAGGCGATCGACGGGGTGACGGGGGAGTAGCCCCCGCCGGCCTCACGCGGTGTGCGGGGCGGTCGCGGAGTCCAGGGCGGTGAGCGCCGCCGGCCAGGGGAAGTGGGGCGGGGCGTCGGGGCCGGCCGGGCCGGGGACGAAGCCGCCCTCGCCGTAGAGGACGGTGATGCCGGCGCCGCGCAGGGCGGCCAGGGACTGGTCGAACTGCGGGTGGGCGGCGAGGGCGGCGTTCATGCAGGGCATGGTGACCACGGGGGTGTCCTTGCCGATCGCCTCGGCGGCGACGCCGACGGCGAAGCGGTCGGTCAGGCCGAGGGCCCAGGCGTTCAGGGAGTTGAAGGTGGCCGGGGCGAAGAGCAGGGCGTCGGCGGGCGGCCATACGTCTGGCTCGCCCGGGAGTTTGTACTGCCAGCGCACGGGGTGGCCGGTCAGGGCGGCCAGGCCGTCCAGGCTTCCGGAGAGCCAGTGCGCGGCGGTGGGCGTGAGGCCGAGGCAGACGTCCCAGCCGCGGGACTGGGCGTCCTCGATCACGTGGGCCACGTCGAAGACGGGCGGGGCGGCGGAGCAGAGCAGGTAGAGAGTCCTCGTGGGGGTCATACCGACATGTGATCACATTGCTTGATCTCGACCCTAGTTGAGGGACCGTGATCGGCCACTTTGCGCGGAGCGCGAGTGTTTTTCGCCGTGCGACGACGAGTTCCGGGTCCGGGCGGGGTCTACCCCTGGACAGAGGATGACATCCACTACGACAGGAGCATGTCGATATGAGCGAGCCGGTCAAGGGCCCCGCCAGCTACTTCCCTTCGATCGAGAAGAAGTACGGGCGCCCCGTCGCGGAGTGGAAGGACTTGATCCGGTCCTCGCCGCTGACCAAGCCCATGGAACTCGTCTCCTGGCTCAAGGCCGAGCACGCAGTGGGGCACGGCCACGCCAACGCCCTCGTCGCGCACACCCTCGCCGAGGACGCGGGACGGGCCTGAGGTGCGCGTGGACGCTCGCGTATGGAGTTGAGCTTTTCGGCGATGTCGCGTCTCGCCGGGGCGGGCTTGACTTGAGCCATGACACAGACACAGGCATCTACGGAAAATGCGGCCGCCACCCTCGTCATCGGAGGGAACGGCAAGACCGGGCGGCGCGTTGCGCAGAAGCTCCGCGTCCAGGGGCGTCCCGTGCGGATCGGGTCGCGGACCGGGGCTCCCGCCTTCGACTGGAACGTGCCCGGGACCTGGGGCCCGGCGCTGGAGGGCGTCGACCGGGTGTACGTGACCTACCACCCGGACCTCGGCTTTCCCGGGGCCGCCGAGCAGGTCGGGGCGTTCTCGGAGGCGGCCGTGGCCGCCGGGGCGGGCCGGCTGGTCCTGCTGTCCGGCCGGGGCGAGGAGGCCGCTCGGCGTGCGGAGGAGCGCCTGAAGGCGTCCGGCGCCGACTGGACGGTCGTCAGGGCCAGCTGGTTCAACCAGAACTTCGACGAGGACTTCTTCCTGGAGCCCGTACGGGCCGGGGAGATCGCCCTGCCGACGGCGGACGCGGTCGAGGCTTTCGTCGACACCGACGACATTGCCGACGTGGTGGTGGCCGCGCTCACCGACGACCGGCACATCGGCCGGACGTACGAGCTGTCCGGGCCGCGGCTGATCAGCTTCGCCGACGTCGCCGCCGAACTGTCGAAGGCGACGGGACGCGAGATCGCGTACGTGCCCGTCTCGGACGAGGAGTACCGGGCCGTGCTCCGCCAGAACGGCCTGCCGCAGGAGTTCGCCGACCTGTTCGCGCAGATCCTCGACGGGCGCAACGCGCACCTGGTGCACGGGGTGGAGGAGGTGCTCGGCCGGAAGCCGAAGGACTTCGCCGACTACGCGCGCGAGGCGGCGGCGAGCGGTGTCTGGGAGGTTTGAGTTCCCGGCACGGGCCGGGAACGCGGGGGAGGATGGGGCCATGGACACGCTGACCGGTCTCCTCGAAGGCCCCAACGCCCGGGGCGCCTTCCTCCTCAAGACCGTCTTCAACCCGCCCTGGGCGGTGCGGATCGAGGACCGGGCCCCGCTGTCGGTGGCCACGATGGTGCACGGATCGAGCTGGCTGCTCCCCGACGGCGGGGAGCCGGTACGGATCGGCCCCGGGGACGTGGCCGTCGTACGGGGGCCGGAGCCGTACACGATCGCCGACTCCCCGGACACGCCGGTGCAGATCAGGGTGGACCCGGACCAGCGGTGCAGCACCGAGGGCGGCGAGGACGTCACCGAGAGCATGTCGCTGGGCGTGCGCACGTGGGGCGCGGAGTTCCAGCGGCCCGGGTCGGCGGTGATGCTGAGCGGCACCTACCAGGCGCCGAGCGAGATCGGCCGCCGGCTGCTGGGCGCGCTGCCGACGGTCGTGGTCCGGCCGGCGGCGGCCGCGGACGCCACGCTGATCGGGCTGCTCGCCTCGGAGATCTCCCGGGACGAGCCGGGCCAGGAGCTGGTCCTGGACCGGCTGTTGGACCTGCTGCTGATCGGGGTGCTGCGCACGTGGCTCGCGGATCCCGGCTCGGGGGCCCCGGGCTGGTACCGGGCGCAGGGCGATCCGGTGGTCGGCCGGGCGCTGCGGCTGCTGCACGAGAACCCGGCCCACGGCTGGAGCGTGGAGGAGCTCGCGCGCAAGGCCGGGGTCTCGCGGGCCTCGCTGGCGCGGCGGTTCACGGAGCTGGTGGGGGAGCCGCCGATGGCCTACCTGACGGGGTGGCGGCTGGCGCTGGCGGCCGATCTGCTGCGGGAACCGGACGCCACGGTGGCGAACGTGGCCCGGCGGGTGGGGTACGGGTCGGCGTTCGCGCTGTCGACGGCCTTCAAGCGGGTGCGGGGAGTGAGCCCGCAGGAGTTCCGTACGGGGGCGGCGGCGCCGGCAGCCCGGCCGGCGGCCGCTGCCGCCACCGGGCCTTCGCGCACGGTGGTCCTGCCGGGCCCGGCATGATCCGGAAGACACGGCCTAAGCCGGCGGCAGGTCCAGTACGCCCACGGTCTGGCCGCCGCTCAGCTCGCCGGTGAGCCGGAAGCCCAGGCCCAGGTAGAACGGCTCGGGCGTGCCGGGGCCGGGCTCCCACGTCACGTACGCGCGGTCGGCGCCGCGGCGGCGGAGCTCGGCGGTGACGGCCTGGACCGCGAAGCGGCCGTAGCCCTTGGCCTGGTGGGCGGCGGAGACGTTCAGGCGCCAGATGCCCGAGCGGATGTCGGCGGGGTCGCGCTCCGGGTCCCAGGCGATGTCGACGAAGGCCATCACGAAGCCGACCACCTCGTCGCCGTCGACGACGGCGCGCGCCCAGGCGGTGTCCCCGTGGACGTAGGCCTCGGCGAGGGACTTGACGACGGGGGAGACGAGATGGGCCTGGTCGGGCCGTACCCGGACCGCGCACACCGCATCGAAGTTGGCTGCGGTGACCGGCTCCAGGCGGAGTGCGGAGGTGCTCATGGCCGCACCCTAACCGAGGGCGTGTCCCGCGCCGCCAGCGGATGTTTCGAGAGGGGATCGGCACCAACGGAAAGGAGTTCCTCATGCAGACGAACACCACCACCACCACCACGAAAACCACCACCGGCGGCAACCGGATCTCGACCGTCCTGCTCATGGTCGCGACCGTGCTCGTGGGCCTGATGGCGGGCCTGTTCTTCGCCTTCGACGTCTCGGTGATGCCGGGGCTGGCGCGGGGCGACGAGCGGACGTACGTCACCGCGATGCAGAACATCAACGCGGTCATCGACGGGAACGGCCTGTTCGGCACCGTCTTCGTGGCGGCCCTGCTCGCCGCCGTCGCCTCGGCGGTCGTGGAACTGCGCACGGGCCGGCGCGGGGTCGCGGTGTGGGTGGGGGCGGCGGCCGTGCTGTACCTCGTCGCCCTGGTGATCACCTTCACCGTGAACATCCCGCTGAACAACGAGCTCGCCACTGCGGGCGACGCGGCCCGGCTGACCGACTTCTCGATCGTGGACAGGTTCAAGGGGACCTGGGTCGCCACGAACATCGTGCGCACGGTGTGCTGTACGGCGGCGCTGATCGCCCTCGCTCGGGCGCTGGTGCTGTACGGGCGGGGCACCCCGCGGTGAGGAGCCCTCAGGGCCCGGTCAGAGGCGGCCGTTCAGGACCAGGGCCCAGGCCAGGCAGCCGAGGGCGATCGTGCACAGCAGTGTCCGCCAGCGGTTGGCCGGCACCCAGCGGGCCGCGAATGCTTGCCGGACGGCGGCCGGGTCGGCGATGCGCTCGACGGGACTGGCCTGCTCCAGGGCGTTGTTGAGCGGGATGTTGACCCTGCCCGTGACACCGAGCTGGACGGCGTACGCGACGAGCGCGGCGATCAGCGGTGGTGCGACGGCGCCCGCGCCGGAGGCCAGGTGCAGGACCAGCGCGAGGGCCGTCAGCAGCAGGGAGCCGAGGAAGGCGGTCATGAACAGGCCGTTGATGATGGCGATGTTGATGCGCTGCATCACCTCGATGAGCGTCCGGTCGTCGCAGCGCCGCAGCGCAGGCATCACGGACACGTCGAAGGCGAAGAACAGGCCCGCCATCAGGCCCGTGGTGATGGTCGCGGCGATGAGTGCGGCGAGTCGTGCGACGTCCACGTCCGGTTCCCCCTGCTGAGGTCTGCTTGCGGTCGTTTTCTGGTCATCGAATCGTCAAGGCTGCTGATCGTATGGTGGCGGAGTCCTCGGAAAGTGCGCGTCCTCGACACAACTCTGCTCGGAAACGACCGGTACTCGCGAAGCTGTTGGCAGCATGCACCTGCCGTCGTCTACGCACCGCGCACTCCCTGGAGGACACACGTGAAGGACTCGAAGGACACGCTGGAAGCACTGCGGGCCGAGATCGAGCGCCGCAACCCCGCGCAGCCGGAGTTCCACCAGGCGGTCCGGGAAGTCCTGGAGAGCCTGGCGCCCGTCTTCGCCGCGCGGCCCGAGTACGCGGATCCGGCGGTGGCGTTGGTGGAGCGGCTGACGGAGCCGGAGCGGCAGATCGTGTTCCGGGTGCCGTGGCAGGACGACCGGGGCCGGGTCCACGTCAACCGCGGCTACCGCGTCGAGTTCAACAGCGCGCTGGGCCCGTACAAGGGCGGTCTCCGCTTCCACCCCTCCGTGGACATCGGTGTGGTGAAGTTCCTGGGCTTCGAGCAGATCTTCAAGAACGCGCTGACGGGGCTGGGCATCGGTGGCGGCAAGGGCGGCAGCGACTTCGACCCGCGCGGCCGCTCGGACGCCGAGGTCATGCGGTTCTGCCAGTCGTTCATGACCGAGCTGCACCGGCACATCGGCGAGCACACGGACGTGCCCGCGGGCGACATCGGCGTCGGCGGCCGCGAGATCGGCTACCTGTTCGGCCAGTACCGGCGCATCACCAACCGCTGGGAGGCCGGCGTCCTGACCGGCAAGGGAGCCGGCTGGGGCGGCTCCGCGATCCGGCCGCAGGCCACCGGCTACGGCAGCGTCCTGTTCGCCGCCGAGATGCTGAAGGTGCGGGGCGAGTCGCTGGACGGCCTGACGGCGGTGGTCTCCGGCTCGGGCAATGTCGCGCTCTACACGATCGAGAAGCTCCAGCAGCTCGGCGCGAACCCGCTGACCTGCTCGGACTCCCAGGGCTACGTCGTCGACGACAAGGGCATCGACCTCGCGCTGCTGAAGCAGGTCAAGGAGGTCGAGCGCGGGCGGGTGAGCGAGTACGCGCAGCGGCGCGGCTCCTCGGCGCGGTACGTGCGGGGCGGGCGGGTCTGGGAGGTCCCGGCGGACGTGGCGTTCCCGTCCGCCACGCAGAACGAACTGGACGGCCAGGACGCCCGTACGCTCATCGCGGGCGGGGTCAAGGCGGTCTCCGAGGGCGCCAACATGCCGACCACCCCGCAGGCGGTACGGATGCTGCAGGAGGCCGGGGTCGCGTTCGGGCCCGGCAAGGCCGCCAACGCGGGCGGGGTCGCCGTCAGCGCCCTGGAGATGAGCCAGAACGCCGCCCGCACCGCCTGGAGCGCGCAGCGCGTGGAGGACGAACTCGCGGGCATCATGGGCTCGATCCACGCGGTGGCGTACGAGACCGCCGAACGGTACGGGACCCCGGGCGACTACGTGACGGGCGCCAACATCGCCGGCTTCGAGCGGGTCGCCGACGCGATGCTCGCCCAGGGCGTCATCTGACCGACGGGCCGACACGCGGGTGACCGACGGGCCGACACGCGGGCGGTGGATCCGGGGCTCCGGCTCCGGACCGCGCTCCTCCAGCCCCTGTGGGGCAGCCGGGCCGTAGCCTGGGGCCGAGCTGGCGGAGTGACCACCGAGGGGGACGTGACCGTGCTGACGGCGTTGGACGGGGTGTACGGGGACCGGAAGGACGCGGTCTCCGTCGCGGGGCGGAGCGCCTCGTACGAGGAACTGCTGGGCGCGGCGCGGGCGGTGGCCGCCGACGTGGCCGGGGCGAAGTCCTTCGCGATGACCGCGACGGCCTCCCTGGAGACCGTCGTCGCCGCGGTCGGGGGGCTGCTGGCCGGGGTGCCGTTCGTACCGCTGCCGCCCGACGCCGGGCCCGCCGAGCGCGAGCACATCCTGCGGGACTCCGGGGCCGAGCTCGTGGAGGTGGACTTCGCCCGGCGTTCCGACTGGACCGGGCCCGCGGCCGCGCCCGAGGACCCGGCGCTGGTGCTGTACACCTCCGGGACCACGGGCGCACCCAAGGGCGTGGTACTGACCGGCGGCGCGCTCGCCGCCGATCTGGACGCGCTCGCCGGAGCCTGGCAGTGGAGCGCCGAGGACACCCTCGTGCACGGGCTGCCGCTGTTCCACGTGCACGGGCTCGTGCTCGGCGTGCTCGGGGCCCTGCGCACGGGCAGCCGCCTCGTGCACACCGGGCGCCCGACGCCGCAGGCGTACGCGGAGGCGGGCGGGAGCCTGTACTTCGGGGTGCCGACCGTGTGGTCCCGTATCGCCGCGGACCCGGAGGCCGCGGGCGCCCTGTCCGGGGCCCGGCTGCTGGTCTCGGGCAGCGCGGCGCTGCCCGCGCCCGTGTTCCGGGACCTGGAGCGGCTGACCGGGCTGCGGCCGGTGGAGCGGTACGGGATGACGGAGACCCTGATCACCGTCAGCGGGCGGGCGGGCGGCGAGGTCCGGCCCGGTACGGTCGGCACCCCGCTGCCGGGGATCCGTACCCGGATCGCGGCCGAGCCGGGCGCCGAGATCGGGGAACTCCAGCTGACGGGGCCGACGTTGTTCGCCGGCTACCTGGGACGGCCGGAGGCCACGGCGGCCGCGTACACCGAGGACGGGTGGTTCCGTACGGGAGACATCGCGGCCGTGGACGAGGTGGACGGCGTGCACCGGATCGTGGGGCGGGCCTCCATCGACATGATCAAGTCGGGCGGATACCGGATCGGCGCCGGGGAGATCGAGAACGCCCTGCTGGACCACCCCGCGGTGCGCGAGGCGGCGGTGGTCGGGGTGCCGGACGCGGACCTGGGGCAGCGCGTCGTGGCGTTCGTGGTGGCGGAGGGCGTGACGGGGGCGGAGCTCACGGACTTCGTCGCCGCCTACCTGTCCGCGCACAAGCGGCCGCGGGAGGTGCGGTTCGTGACGGCGATCCCGCGCAACGCGATGGGCAAGCCGCAGAAGAAGCTGCTGCTGACGGAGGAGGTCGAGCCGCGGTCGGACTGACGGCGGCGTGGCATGGCGTGGCGTGGCGTGGTGCCGACCTGGCACCACCTGGCGTCACCTGGCACCAGGTGGTGTCGGGTGGTGCCATTTTGCGCTTCTGAGGGTTCCTGGGTGTGCATGGCGCCACCGGGAGGCAGGGTATTTCCTCGGCATTTTCGCAGGTGAGACGGGATTTTGGGGGCTCGGCGCCATCCGCGGCGCCATTGAGGGTTGCATGTGGCGCCATAGTGGTGCCATCATTGAGCCATGGACCTCACGCCCTATGTCGACAACCTCCGCCGCGAACTCGCGGTGGCCGCCGAAGCAGGCGGGGAAGACGCCCGCCGGCTGGCCGAGCGGCTCACTGCTCCTCTGGAGTCGGCGACCCGCCTGACCATGCTCAACGTGCTCTCCGCCGCGATGGACGAGATCACCCGCGAGCTCGCCCCCGGCTCGGTCGACGTACGGCTGCGCGGACTGGACCCCGACTTCGTGGTGACGCTGCCGCCCGCCGAGGGCGGCGCCCCCGCCGAGCCGGACGTGCCCTTCGAGCCGCTCCCGGCGCTGGCTCCCGCACCGGTCGCGGCCGACGGCGACGAGGGCGGCACCGCCCGCGTCAACCTGCGCCTGCCGGCCCACCTCAAGGCGCGCGCCGAGGAGGCCGCCAACCGCGAGGGCCTGTCGGTCAACGCGTGGCTGGTACGGGCCGTGTCGGCCGCGGTCGACGGCGGCACCCGGCCGCGGCCGGCGGAGAAGACCCGGACCGTCGGACAGAGCATCACGGGCTGGGTGCGCTAGCCGCGCCCCCTGCCCGCACCGCACCACGTCACGCGCACCACCTCACCCGCACCAACTTCACCCACAGACCCAAGAGGACGGGACAGCCATGCCTTCTTTCGACACTCCCGAACCGATCTCGGCCACGGCGCGCGTGGAGGCCGGTTCCATCCAGTTCGCCGCGGGCGACCGCCCCGACACCGTCGTCGAGGTGCGCCCCCGGGACCCGAAGAAGGACCTGGACGTGCGGACGGCCGAGCAGACCGAGGTCGCGTACTCGGGCGGCGTACTGACCGTCAGGACGCCGAAGTCCAACATGTTCGGCCGCACCGGCGTCGTCGACGTGACGGTCGACCTGCCCACGGGCTCGCGCATCGACATGACAGGCTCCTGGACCCAGGTGCTCGGTGAGGGCCGGCTCGGCGAGGTCCGCGTGAAGACCTCGTCCGGCGACGTCCGCCTCGACACCACCGGGCCGCTGTACCTGAAGGCGTCGCACGGGTCCATCACCGTCGACCGGGTCGAGGGCACGGCCGAGATCACCACCAGCTCCGGCAGCCTGCGCGTCGGCCTCGTCGACGGGCCCGCCGTCCTGAAGAACTCGCACGGCACCACGACCGTCGGCGCCGCGACCGGCGAGCTGCGGGTCAGCGGCGCCAACGGCGACATCGAGATCCGGCGCGCCGAGGACTCGGTCACCGCCACCACCGCCCACGGCACCCTGCGCGTCGGCGAAGTGGTCCGCGGCACCGTCCAGTTGGAGACCTCGTACGGCGCCATCGAGGTCGGCGTCCGCGAGGGCACGGCCGCCTGGCTCGACGTCCGCTCGACCTCCGGCCAGGTGCGCAACGCGCTCACCCCCTCCGAGACCCCGGAAGGGACCGAGGAGACCGTCCAGGTCCGCGCCCGCACCCGGCACGGCAACATCGACGTCCGCCGCGCCAAGGCCTGAGCACCCCCTCGACCGGCGCCGTCTTCCGCTCACTTCAGCCTTCGAATGGAGGGCCCCATGCCTTCTTCTGTCATGCCCATGCCCAATCAGGCCGGCGCTCACGCGTCGCCCGCCGCCGTCTCCGCCACCGGTCTGCGCAAGTCGTACGGTGACAAGACCGTCCTGGACGGTGTCGACCTGCACATCCCGGCCGGGTCGGTGTTCGCGCTGCTCGGGCCCAACGGGGCCGGCAAGACCACCGTCGTGAAGATCCTGTCCACGCTCATCACCGCCGACGGCGGGCAGGCCCGGGTCGCGGGCCACGACATCGCGACGTCACCGGACGGGGTGCGCGCCGCGATCGGTGTCACCGGGCAGTTCTCCGCCGTCGACGGGCTGATCACCGGCGAGGAGAACATGCTCCTCATGGCGGACCTGCACCACCTCTCCCGCAGCGAGGGGCGGCGGGTCGCCGCCGAGCTGCTGGAACGCTTCGACCTGGTGGAGGCGGCGAAGAAGCCCGCCTCCACGTACTCCGGCGGCATGAAGCGCCGCCTCGACATCGCCATGACGCTGGTCGGCAACCCGCGGATCATCTTCCTCGACGAGCCGACCACCGGTCTCGACCCGCGCAGCCGCCACAACATGTGGCAGATCATCCGGGAGCTGGTCACGGGCGGCGTCACCGTCTTCCTCACCACGCAGTACCTGGACGAGGCGGACGAGCTCGCCGACCGCATCGCCGTGCTCGACAACGGCAGGATCGCGGCCGAGGGCACCGCGGAGGAGCTGAAGCGGCTGATCCCCGGCGGACACGTCCGGCTCCGCTTCTCCGACCCGGCCGCTTACCAGCACGCCGCCGGCGTGCTGCGCGAGGTCACCCGGGACGACGAGGCGCTGTCCCTCCAGATCCCCAGTGACGGCAGCCAGCGCGAGCTGCGCTCCCTCCTCGACTGGCTGGACTCCACCGGCATCGAGGCGGACGAGCTGACCGTGCACACCCCCGACCTCGACGACGTGTTCTTCGCGCTGACCGGCGGCACCGACCGGATCAACCAGCCGAACCAGCCGAACCAGCCCAAGGAGACTGCCCGATGAGCTCGCTCGCCCTCGCCGTCCGCGACTCGTCCACGATGCTGCGCCGCAACCTCCTGCACGCGCGGCGCTACCCGTCCCTCACGCTGAACCTGCTGCTGACGCCGATCATGATGCTGCTGCTCTTCGTCTACGTCTTCGGCGACGTGATGAGCGCGGGCATGGGCGGCGGCGCCGACCGCTCCGCGTACATCGCCTACCTCGTTCCGGGCCTCCTGCTGATGACCGTCGGCTCCACCACCATCGGCACCGCGGTGTCCGTCTCCAACGACATGACCGAGGGCATCATCGCCCGCTTCCGAACGATGGCGATCCACCGCGGCTCGGTGCTCGTCGGGCACGTCATCGGCAGCGTGCTGCAGTCGATCGCCAGCGTGGTCCTCGTGGGCGCCGTGGGCGTGGCCATCGGCTTCCGCTCCGTGGACGCCACCGCCCTGGAGTGGCTCGCGGCGTTCGGACTGCTCACGATGTTCGCCCTGGCGCTGACCTGGATCGCGGTCGGGATGGGCATGGTCAGCCCGAACGCCGAGGCGGCCAGCAACAACGCACTCCCGCTGATCTTCCTCCCGCTGATCTCCAGCGCCTTCGTCCCGGTCGACGCGATGCCGGGCTGGTTCCAGCCGATCGCCCAGTACCAGCCGTTCACGCCGGCCATCGAGACCTTGCGCGGGCTGCTGCTCGGCACCGGGATCGGCAACAACGGGTGGCTCGCGCTCGGCTGGTGCCTGGCGCTCTCCGTGCTCGGCTACTTCTGGTCGAAGGCGGTCTTCAACCGCGACCCGAAGTAGCCGGGACCGGGCGTCGGGACCGGGCGTCGGGACCGTGGCCCGGGCCGCGTCCCGCTGCTCGTCCCGCCCGAGGGCGGCGTACCCCGACTCCAGGTCGGCGTACGCCGCCCCGACTGCGTCTCCACGCCCGTGGTGTCCGGCTCCTGCCGCGAGCCCGGCATCGAGCGATCATTCGCGTTCGAAGCCGTGCGAGTGGCCGATGACGGAGAAGCCGCGGCGCTCGTACCAGTGTCGTGGCCAGTCCGCCGCATCAGCGGTCAGGAACCGGGTACCGCAACCCCCGTCGACGGCCATGCGCAAGCCGGTGGTCAGGACCGCATCGGCGTATCCGCGCCCGAGGTGGGCCTCCGAGGTGATCAGGTCCTCGATCTGGGCCACGCCCGTCGCCGGGTCCAGATACAGGTCGGCCCAGGAGGCGACCTCCCCCTCCTCCGTGCGCGCACCGAGGAAGTGAACGACGTCGGCCCCGCGGCGGCGGGCCTCGCGCCGGTCGACGAGCTGGCGCAGGACCTCGTCGTCGACGTCCGGAAGGAAGCCCCGCCATCGCCGGGTGAGGGGGACGCGCATCGCGTCGAGGTCTATCTCCTCCGCGGAGCCGCCGGCCGGCACCGGGCCCGCATGCAGCATGACCAGGTAGGTGGAGTGGGTGTAGCCGGCCCGGATCAGCGGCTCCGCGCACGCCCTTGCGACTTCGTCGTCGAGGACGGAGATCAGTCGGTGGGGCAGATGCCCCAGTGCCTCCTCCGCGATGGCGGGCACCGCTTCGCCGTCCACGGCGGTGTCGATGATGACCTGGTTGTTCCCGCGGGACAGCGCGAAGGCGTCGTCGTACACGGCGAACCCGCCCGGGACGTCGACGACGTGCGCGGCCTGGCGGCGGGCGAAGGCCGAGAGGAAGGAGTTGATCCGCTGCAGTTCTGCGTTTGGCATGGGGGAAGCGTAAGCAGCCGTGGCCATGACCTGCCGGACCGGTGCCGGACGCCGGGCAGCAGGGGGCTCGCCGTTCAGTCGCTGCTCGCTTCCCGCTGGAGCCGGGGTTCAGGGGGGCTCAAGAGGGCCCGGAGGGCGCGGGGCCGGGGGCAGCGACTGAGGGAAAGCGACTGAGCGACTCTTCGGTCGCTCGGAACGCGGGAGAAAAAGCGCAGGTCAGAGTGGATGGCCGGAGGAAACAGCGACTGAAGCGACTCAAGGTCCGGGTATATGGAGACATTGGCGTGCGCGTGCGCATGCGCGTGTGCGCGTCATATATAGGGGTCTTGAGTCGCTTCAGTCGCTGTTTTGCCTTGCGCAGGGCTGTGACCTGGTGTTCTGTGAGCTACTCAACGAGCGACCGAACGAGACTGAGTCGCTGTCCGTTCAGTCGCTCAGTCGCTGGGGGCGGTCATGGACGCGTACATCTGTTCTGGCTCATATGCCTCTCGCCTCCCGGCGGTTTCGCTAACCTGTTGTTGGGCGTTGAGTCGCTTCAGTCGCTGATGGGGGAAGTGAATGGCAGCTGAGCTGCGGGTTTTTCGCAGCGACCCAAGGCAGTTCACGAGAGCTGCAGCGGTCGTGTCGCAGCCTCTGACGACTGCCACGTGGTGCGCGCGCCAGGGGTGGCCGGTTCACCCACTTGCACCGGGCCGCAAGACGCCCGTGGGCAACTGCGACGCGTGCCGCGCCCCGGGCCACGACCGGGGCTCCTGCGACTGCCTGAGGGCGGGCCGCTGGTGCCACGGGTTCCATGCCGCCACGCTCGACTGCGAGCGGATCCGCCAGTGGTGGGGTGCGCGACCCGATCTCGGGGTCGGCGTCGCCACCGGTCCGGCGGGCCTCGTGGTCATCGACATCGACGCGCACGGGGCAGAACTTCCGGGCCGCGAACGGCTGCTGCCGGGCATCCCCATCGCCGACACCGTCGACCTGACCGGGCTGGCCAACGGGTTCCACACCCTGGGCGTGCTGGCCGCGTTACGCGGTGCCACGAGCCCGGCGGACGACGAGACGACCCTGCGCGTACGGACCCCGTCCGGGGGCCTGCACGTCTGGTACCGCAACGAGGGCGGCCGGCGGTGGCAGTGCTCCGCCGGGTCGGGCAGCGGCCGGGCACTGGCCTGGCAGGTCGACGTACGGGCGCACGGCGGGTACATCGTGGCCCCCGGGACCGTGACCCCCGCCGGGGTCTACCGGCCGCTGGGGTCCGTACGGGTGCCCGCGCCGCTGCCCGCCTGGCTGGCCGGGGAACTGGAGCGCACCGGGCACCTGCCCGCCGAGGCCGTTCCCGGACCCCGGCCCGTACCGCCCCGGGCCCGGCAGGCCGTCATCGCGGCGGGCGGCGGACGGGCGGTGTCGGACCGGGTCCTGGCGGGAGTGCTGGCCGAGGTCGCCGGCTGCGCCACGACGGCCGAAGGGGCCGCGTTCTCCGAGAAGCTGAACCGCGCCGCCTACACCGCCGGGGGACTCGTCGCCGCCGGGCACGTCACCGAGGCCGAGGCCCTGCGGGCGCTGGAGGACGCGGCCGGAGCGGCCCGCCCCGGGCAGGAGCGCCGCTGCCGCGCCATCATCCGCGGCGGGCTGAGTGCGGGCCTGGCGCGCCCGCTGACCCTCCGAGGCCGCGTGTGAGGCCCCAAGCCAGGCCGGAGAACGACGGCATGCTGGCCGGATTCGACGTGGAGCCCGGTTTCGACGTACAGGCCGTCGCGGCACAGATCCTCGCGCAGCCCGTACCGGCGCCCCGCGGGTCCCAGGAGTGCCTGGAGCCCGCCGGATACCCGACGGGCCGGGAGGCGGCCGACAGTGCCCCGGGAGAGGCGGCGCTGGGGGCCTTGGAGGCCCTGGCGGTGGCGGGCGGCGAGGCGACGGCCGACGGGCTGCTGCCCGACACGCTCACCGACCGGGGCAACGCCAAGCTGTTCGTGAAGCTCTACCGCAACGACTACCGGCACGTTCCCGGGATCGGCTGGTTCCGCTGGGACGGCACGCGCTGGCAGATCGACGAGGACGACACCGTCATGTGGTCCGCGGGCGACCTCGCGGAGTCCATAGCCACCACCGACCCCCGGGGCGTCTACACCGCGGCCGCGCTCCAGCAGCACCGCCGCCGCACGCTCAGCACCAGCGGGATGAACGCCATGCTCACCCAGGCGAAGTCCGCCCCGGGCATGGTGCTCAACGCCGCCCGCCTGGACGCCGATCCGTACGCGCTGTGCACGCCCGCCGGTGTCGTGGACCTGCGCAGCGGCCACATCCGCCCCGCCGAGCCCACGAAGGACTTCCACTCCCGTTCCACCTCGGCGGCGCCGCAGCAGATGCCCACGCCCCGCTGGAACCGCTTCCTGACCGACACCTTCGGCGAGGGGCCGGAGGGCGCGGAGATGATCGACTTCCTCCAGCTGCTGCTCGGCTACTCGGTCACCGGGGACGTCGGCGCCCAGGTCATGCCGTTCCTGTTCGGCTCCGGCAAGAATGGCAAGTCCGTGCTGCTGGACGTCCTGATGAAGCTGCTGGGGGACTACGCGGACGCGGCGCCCCCCGGGTTCCTGATGTCGCGCCCGTACGAGGGGCACCCGACCGACCTCGCCGAACTGCACGGCCGCCGCGTGATCGTGTGCAGCGAGGTCAAACCGGGCGACCGCTTCGACGAGGCCCGCGTCAAACTGCTGACCGGCGGCGACCGCATCAAGGCGCGCCGGATGCGCCAGGACTTCTTCAGCTTCGAGCCGACGCACAAGATGTGGCTGCTGGGCAACCACCGTCCGGAGGTCGGCACCGGCGGATTCGCGTTCTGGCGGCGCATGCGGCTGATCCCGTTCGAGCGGGTCGTCTCCGACGACCGCAAGATCGACAACCTGGCGGACGTCCTCGTCACCCAGGAGGGTCCGGGCATCCTCAACTGGCTCATCGACGGCGCACGCCGCTACCTCGGCGGCGACCGTGACCTCACGGGGCCGGAGCGGGTCCGCATCGCGACGACGGCGTACGCGGAGACCGAGGACCACACCGGGCGCTTCATCGGCGAGACCTGCCGGCTGGAGGCCGATCTGAGGGCCGAACAAGCGCAGCTCTACGCGGCCTACAGGGGCTGGTGCCAGAATGAGGGCGCCCCGGCGATCTCTTCCCGGGCCTTCGCGGCGCGCGTGCGCGAGTCGGTGGGACTGGCCTCGCCGAAGGAAATGATCCTGTCCAACCAGCGCAAGTACTACCCGGGCATCGGCCTGCTCGCGGACGAGGAGACAGTGTGAGCGCCCTCATCGCAGAAGACGAGATCGTCCACGAAGTGGACCTCGTCTGGCTCGAGGACATCAGCAGGCTCGACTACGTCCGCCAGAGCCTGGACCGCCTGCCGACGCGGCGCGGGCGGCCCGCGTACCACCGCGACGGGCGGATGGTCGGGTACGCGCTGCTGGGGCCGAAGGCGAAGCCGTCGCGTTCCTCCGGCACCTTCCGGCGGCGGGTGTTCTGGCTGCTGCCGCACGACCGGGACACCGCCCCGGAGGGGCTGTACGCGACGGGGGCGCCGGCCGAGGCGGTGGACGCCCGGACGCTGGCGCCGGGCAACAAGGGGCGCAAGACGGAGCGTTCGGAGGGCGGGCCGATGTCCTCGGCGGTGCGCGGACTTCTTCCGTAGCTCCGTAGCTTCCTGGCTCCCTGGCTGCCTGGCTACTTGGCGCCGTTCCTCCCGCCGTTCCTCCCACAGTTCGTTCCGCTGCTCCTCGCCGTCCCGTTCTTCCGCAGCTCCTTGCCCTGGCTCCCCGCGCAGGCCTTGATCCCTTCCTACCGCTCGCGTCCCCGTACGCCCTGCTCCCTCCTTGCGTCTTCTTCCCTGGAAAAGAAACGGGACACCCGGTATATTTCTGCGCCTGAGGGGTCGTCAACGGGGGAGGCACCGCTGTGCAGGGGGAACGTCAAATGCGGGCGCAGGTGGCGGTGGTGGGCGGGGGGCCCGTCGGGATGCTCGTGGCGGCCGAGTTGGCCGGGTACGGGGTGGACACGGTGCTCCTCGAATCCCGGGCCGGGGTGTCCGAGCGGCCCAAGGCGACCACACTGCACGCCCGGGCCGTGCAGTGCCTGGCCCGGCGCGGCCATCTGCCGGCGCCGGCCGCCCCGTACGCCGGTGCCCGGGGCGCCCGGACCGGGAGCCCCTTCCACTTCGCCGGGCTGCCCGGCCTGTTCATCACCGCGCCCGAGACCGAGCCGGAGCCGATCCTCAAGTGCCCCCAGGCGCAGCTGGAGCGGCAGTTCGAGGAGCGGGCCCGGGAGGCGGGTGCGCGCATCCTGCGCGAGCACCGGGTGACCGGGCTGGTCCAGGAGGCGGACGGGGTGCGGATCACGGCCGAGGGACCGCAGGGGCCGGCCGTGTACGACGTGCGGTACGTGGTGGGGGCGGACGGTGCGCGCAGTACGGTCCGGGAGCGGGCCGGCATCGCCTCCGACACCCATCCGGCCACGATCTCCGCGCTGATGGGCGCCGTCAGGCTCGCCGAACCGGACGCGCTGGCCCCGGGCTGGCACCGGACCCCGCGCGGCTGGATCGTGGCCAAGGGCGACGCCGAGGGCAGGACGCACATCCGGACGCTCAACTGCGCCGGGGCGCATGCCGACCGGCACCTGCCGCCCACGCCGGAGGAGCTGCGGCGCGAGGTGTCCTGGATCGCCGGACGCGAGATCGCGATGGGGGAGGAGCGCTGGCTCGGCCGGTTCAGCGATTTCTCCCGGCTGGCGCGGACCTTCCGCGAGGGGCGGGTCTTCCTGGTGGGGGACGCGGCGCACGTCCACTTCCCGATCGGCGGGCAGGGCCTGAGCACGGGGGTGCTCGACGCCCTCAACCTGGCCTGGAAGCTGGCGCTCGCGGTGCGCGGGGAGGCCGGCCCGGACCTGCTCGGCACGTACGACGCCGAGCGCAGACCGGTTGCCCGGCGGGTCATCGAGAACACCCGGGCCCAGCTCGCGCTGATGCGGCCGGGGCCCGAGCTCGACGCCCTGCGCGGGGTGTTCTCGGGGCTGCTGGCGGAGGAGGGGGCCCAAGGGCACCTCGGCGGCCTCATCAGCGCGCAGGACACGGTGCTCCCGGCGGTGCTCCCGGCCCGTCCCGGGCGTTCCTGCCCGAGTGCAGGAACGTTTCTGCACAATGCCGCACTGACCACCCCGACCGGCGAGACGGACGTCATCCGGCTGCTCCAGGGCGGCCGGCCACTGCTGCTGCTCCTCGGAGACAAGGGCGCCGGCCACCGCGAGGAGGCGCGGGACTGGGACGGGATCCTGCGCGTGGTGCGCGCCCGGCCCACGCCCGACGTGCCGTACGAGGCCCTGCTGGTGCGGCCCGACGGCTACATCGCGTGGGCGCCGGGCGGCGCGGACCTGGCCGCCGCCCTGTCGGTGTACTTCGCCAGGGGCGCCCGTACGGGATGCTCGTGACGCTGCGGCGGCCGGGGCGCCGCAGCCCCGGGGCTGCGGGGCGCCGGGGCTGCGGGCGCGGCTCAGCCGGCGGCCGCGAGCTCCAGCTCGTCCGCGGCCTTGCGGGCCTCGGCGTAGACCGCGGCTCCGCGGGTCTCGGCGAGGTCGAGCGAGGCGAGGACGGAGGGCACCACGATGCTGGGCAGCAGGTGGCGCATCAGGGCGGAGACCCGGACCACCAGGTCGCCGTAGTCGCAGATGGCCTGGGACATGGACTGGATGCCGGCGAACGAGCCCACGATGACGTCGGCGGTCTCGGGCACCGTGACGTGCGGGAGCAGCTCGCCCTGGGCCTGCGCCCTCTCCAGCAGCGCGGAGCCGACCTCGGCCCAGCGCAGGAACGGGCCGCTGCGGTCGAGGCCCTGTGCCAGCTGGTCCATCGACAGCCGGACGCCGGCGCGCACCATGGGGTCGGTCTGGAGGCGGTGGGCGTGCAGCATGACCACGTCCACGATCTCCTGCACCTTGGCGGCGCGGTCGGGGACCATGAGCTGCTGGTCCTGCTCGGCGAGCACGCCTTGGGCCAGGTCTTCCTTCGACTGGAAATGGAAGTAGAGCGCTCCCTTGGTCACTCCGGCCTCGGCGAGGATCTGGGAGATGGTGGCGGCTTGGTAGCCGTGTTCCTCGAAGATCTTGGCCGCCGCGGAAAGGATTGCCTGCCGTGTGCGGATGGCCCGGACTTGCTCAGCCACTGTGCCTCCTCCCTTCCTCAGGGTTGTCGTCCGGTGCGGTCCACAAAAAAACCGCCCAGTTCGTATCTTACAGCGGGTGACCATCATCGGCCGCTCGCGGCGGAAGAAGAAGTCAGGTCAGGGAGGGAAGCCCATGATTCTCGTCACCGGTGCCACCGGGACGGTCGGGCGGGAACTGGTCCGCCGGCTCCCCGCGGGCCTCGCGGTCCGCGTGATGGCCCGGGAGCCGGCCCGTGTCGCGGGCGCGCCCGCCGCGGCCGAGGTCGTCCGCGCGGACTACGGTGATCCGCGCTCGCTCGCGCGCGCACTCGACGGCGTGAAGGCCGCCTTCCTGCTGACCGGCCGCGTCGGGGACGACGACGAGCACTTCGTACGGGCCGCGCAGTCGGCCGGGGTGCGGCACGTGGTCAAGCTGTCCGCGGCGGCCGTCGCGGACCCGCATGCCGATGACCTGATCACGCGGTGGCAGCGGGCGACCGAGGAGCTGCTGCGCGGCTCCGGGATGGACTGGACCCTGCTGCGCCCGCGCGCGTTCATGTCCAACGCCCTGTCCTGGGCGGCGTCCATCCGCTCGGACGGCGTGGTGCGCGCCCTGTACGGGGGGTCGGCCAATGCCTGTGTCGATCCGCGCGACATCGCGGAGGCGGCCGTACGCGCCCTCACCGAGGACGGGCACGCGGGCCGGGCCTACACGCTGACCGGGCCGGGGGCGATCAGCGCGGCCGAACAGACGGCCCAGCTCGCCGAGTTGCTGGGCCGTCCGCTGCGCTTCGAGGAACTCGGGCCGCAGCGGGCGCGCACCGCACTGGCCGCGCGCTATCCGCGGGAGATCGCCGAGGCGCTCCTGGCCAGTGCGGAGCGCCAGCGCGCGGGGGCGAAGGCCGGGGTGGACGCGACGCTCCCCGGACTGCTGGGCCGTCCCGCGGGTACCTTCCGCGGGTGGGCTGAGGATCATCTGAGCGCCTTCTCGTCCCTGTGAAGGTGTCCCGCGGTCCCGGGGCCCCTTCCCTGTGAAGGTGTCCCGCGGCTGCGCGGCTCCCCGCCCGCCACCGCAGGTCAGAGACCGTGCTCTCCCGCGGTCACGGTGGCGCTGAAGACCAGGGCGCCGTCCTGGTGCCCGGTCACCAGGACCGTCTCCTCGCCGTCGGGACCCCGCTCGGGGAGGCGGCGCGCCTCGATCATGCAGGGGGAGTCCAGTTCGGCGTACCGCTTGAACTCGCCGGCGATGCCGAGCGGGAGGTACGAGGAGCGCCCCAGTATGGAGGCCGTTGCCTGCCGGGCCGCCTCGAGGAGCACCATGCCCGGTACGTGGTCCACCGCGTGCTCGAAGAGTATGGGGTGGCGCGTGTCCACTCTCAGCTGCCAGCGGTCGGGTTCGCTCGTGGGAGAGAGGACCACGTCCATGGGCGACATGCGTCCGACGCTCTGCGGCGCGGCCGGGCTGATGAGCGGGAGCTGGTACCAGTCGCCGCCGAGGTTGTGGGCCCCGCGGACGCGCTCGTACACCCCTGGTGGCATGCAGGAGAACGATCCGCCGCCGGTGGCGACGACGTTCCCCTCGCGCCGCAGCACCGCCTCGAAGCGCAGACCCGACAGGTTCCTGCCGCGCCGCTTGACCTCCGTGCAGACGACCTCGATGTCGAGCGCGGCGGGGGCCCAGCCCACCCGCAGGTGCTGCGGGCGCACGGCGATGTCGATGTCCCAGACGATGAACTGGTGGCCGAGGGGGACGCCGAACTCGGCGTGCCCCAGGAGCATGCCGATCTGGCGGATCGTTTCGCAGCCGATCAGCGGGTCGTGGTAGCCGTCCGCGACCGGTGTGAAGAAGCTGTGCCCCCGGGGCCACTGGGCGGTCAGCTCGAAGTGCGTGTCGTCCACCCGCTGCCAGTCGGTCAGGACGACCTCGGCGACGGACGCTCGGTGCACTAATTCCTTCGGCACGGTGAAGGTCAGGGACGGGAAGCGGAATCCGCTCGGCTGGGCTGTGGCAGCTGAGAGGTCCCTTGTCGGCTCGTCGCTGACCGTTGTGCGCTCAACTCGGAACGTGCTCGCAGACATTGCTCCCCCTGGGCTCCGCTGGCGAGAAGGGCGTGTTGCCTCTTGGCTGGGAAAGATACATACCAACCGGTTTAATTTCTAGCGGTATCCGACCATCCGCTCGTGCAAACTGCGGATGATTTCCTTCCGAATAACACGTTTCCGCTGGTCAGGTGGACTCTTCTAGCCTCTGCCCCACTCTAGCCACCCCCTGTGGGGCCCTCTGTGGCCCCGGGAGAGTCGAGTGTGGTCTGAGTGATCCTCAAGTCCGCTGATCAACGGTGTCCGAATGTCTTCGGTGCTGCGGCGTGTTCTTCGGCCAACTTCGGTCGACGCTAAGCCGTGTTGACCCTCTTCTCAAAAACCGCACAGACGGTTTGTTATAGTGGGGTCCGGAGCGAGCGGCCGCCTCGCGACGCTCCGTGGCACGTACCCGCCGGCCCGCCTTCGCGGGTGTGGCGCCCCTCGCAGTGACGGAGCAGTCGATGGTCAAACAGGAACGCGCGGCGCGTACGCGCGAAACCCTGATCCGGTCCGCAGCCGAGACCTTCGATCGGGACGGCTTCTCGGTGGCCTCGCTGACCGCGATCAGTTCGCTGGCCGGGGTGAGCAACGGGGCGCTGCACTTCCACTTCCCCAGCAAGGCCGCACTGGCGAACGCCGTGGAGGAGGCGGCGCTGACCCGGCTGCTGGCGCTCACGGGGGAGGTGCGTGCGGAAGGGGATGCGGAGCGGGACGTGCTCCCGGCCGGGGGGAGCCGTGTGCAGCTCCTCGTCGACGTCACCCACGGGCTCGCGGAGGCGCTGCGCACCGACCCGGTGCTGCGGGCCGGGTTCGCGCTGAGCGGTGAGCTGTCCCGGCCGCGCCCGGGCGACCTGCGCGAACGCTGGCGCCGCTGGGTCGAGGGGACGCTGCGGCGGGCGGAGGCGGAGGGCGAGTTGCGTCCCGAGGCTGCGGCCGGGGACGTGGTGACGGCCGTGGTGGCGGCGACCGTGGGCTTCGAGGTGCTCGCCGTACGGGACGGGGCGTGGCTGTCGGCGGCGACGGTGACCCGGTTCTGGCGGCTGCTGCTGCCGACGCTCGTACCGGCGGACCGGCTCGCCGGTTTCGAGGCCGCCGGGACGGCCCGGCGCTCTGTGTAGTTGTCGCGCCAGTCCCTCTAGTCCCTCTAGTCCCTGTAGACCCTGTAGTCCTTCTCATTCCCCGTCGCCCCGGCGGAGTGGGGGGTGGCGGGGCTGTGCCCTGGTCCTCCGCGTACGAGCGCGGGGGCCGGGGCGCTTCTGTTCGTGGCGAAGGGGTGGGGCGAACCCGGGTGTTCACCCCGTTTGCACGGAGACTTCGCGGTTTGTTTTGCCACATCTAGGGCTGTTCTGGAGAGGGTGCGGAGCGGGTGTGTAGTGGCTCCACATCCTGACGGTCCGACAAAAGCCCAGGTCAGAGCCGTGTTTTGAGGATCGCTTAGGTGGACTAAGAAATAAAACAGCGCGGTCGGTTTCGTATTGACAAACCGCCGGTCCTGTTTTTTACTGGCGAAGGCTCATCCACGGACAGGGGAGTACGGCGTGGACATCGAAGTACTGGGCACACTGGCGGTGCGGGAACGCGGAATCTCCGTTACGCCGACCGCCCCGAAGCCGCGACAGGTGCTGGCGCTGCTGGCGCTCCATGCCGACCAGGTCGTCCCGGTGTCGGCTCTGATAGAGGAACTCTGGCAGGGGGCACCGCCGCGCAGCGCGCGGACCACCCTGCAGACGTACGTGCTGCAGCTGCGGGCCCTCATCGCGACCGCCCTGGAACAGGGCGAGGCCGCCGGCGAGGGCGAAGCGGCACCCGCGGGGCGGCGTACCGCCAAGGACGTGCTCGTCACGCTGCCCGGCGGCTACCTGCTCAACAGCGGCGGCGGCACCAGCGACGTCCGCGAGTTCGACCGGCTCGCCGGCATGGGCTACCGGGCGATGGACGCGGGCGACTTCCCGGGCGCGGCCCGGCTGCTGCGCGAGGCGCTGTCGCTGTGGTCCGGCCCGGCCTTCGCCGACGTACACGGCGGCATCCAGCTGGACATGGAGACGCGGCGGCTGGAGGAGACCCGGCTCTGCGCGCTCGACCAGCGCATCGAGGCCGATCTGCGGATCGGGCGGCACCGCGAACTGCTGGCCGAACTCACCGTGCTGGCCAGCCGCTACCGCACCCACGAGAACCTGCACGGCCAGTTCATGCTGGCCCTGCACCGCTCCGGCCGGCGCGGTGAGGCCCTCGACGTCTACCAGCGGCTGCGCGCCACGCTCGTACGCGAGCTCGGGCTGGAGCCGTCGGCCGCCCTGCGCCGGCTGCAGCGCTCGATCCTCATGGCCAGCCCCGAGACTCCGGTGGCGGCGGAAGCCAACAGCGAGCGACTCGTACGCGTGGGCTGAGATGGCCGCCGCACGCGACACCGACACCGACACCGGGAACGCGGCCGGGACCGGGGCCCGGGGCCGGGGGCGGGTCCGGACCACGGGCCGAGGAGGCAGCGCCGTGCAGGAGAGGTCGGAGCGGACCCGCAGGAAGCTCGTGCACGCGGGCGCCGAGATGTTCCACCGCAACGGCTACGCGAACGCGACGCTCCTGGAGATCGCCGCGTTCGCCGGAGTGACCAAGGGGGCGCTGTACTTCCACTTCGCCTCCAAGGACGAACTGGCGGAGGCGGTCCAGCTGCGCGGCTGCGAGCTGCTGCGCGAAGCGGTGCGCGAACTGCGCGCATCCGGCAGCTCCCCGCTCCAGATGCTGGTCGACACGACGCACTGGCTCGCCCTCAACCTGCGTGAGGAACCGGCGATTCCGGCCAGCTTCCGCATCACCAAGGAGTGCGCGGGACTGCCCGCGCTCGCCACCGACTTCCACCGGATCTGGCTCGCGGAGGTGTGCGGGCTGCTGTGCGAGGCCCGAGACGCGGGCGAACTGCGCGCCGAGGGCCGCTGGGAGAGCATCGAATCCCTGGTCGCCGCGGCGGCCTGCGGCATCGAGGCGCTGGCGGCCACGGGCATGCCGTACGCCGAGCTGCAGCGCCGGGTGTCGGGGCTGTGGTCGCTGCTGCTGCCGAGCCTGGTTCCCGAGGGTGCGGAACGGGAGTTCCGGGTCGGGATGCCGGATCCCGACACGGCGCCGCGGCGGGTGGCGGACGTACGGGGCGAGAGCGCGCACTGCCCGTCCCGTCCGGTGTTCTCCGGCAGCAGCGCGTGAGCGTGACCGTGATCGTGACCCTGACCGTGGGCCACCCGACGGCTTGGAGAAGCCTGCGATGACGATGGATCATCCTGCGGACGTACTGACCGACCTCATCGGAGTGCTGGGCGACGTCCTGCGGGTCAAGCCGGAGAAGATCGACCCCGAGCAGACCTTCCAGTCCATGGGGCTCGACTCCCTGCTGGTCGTGGAGTTCGTGGCCGTCGTCAACACCCGGTACGGACTGCGCGTGCGCGCGACCGACCTGTACGACTTCCCGACCCCGGTGTCCTTCGCGCGCGAGGTCGCGCGGGCGGCGAGCACCGCCGCGAGCAGTGCGGCCGCCGCGCCCGCGCCGGTTGCCGCGGCGGCGGCTCCCGTCACGTCGGCGGGGCACGCAGCGCCGGTCGCCGCCTCGTCCGCTTCCGCTCCCACCGCCGCTCCCGCTTCCGCCGCCCGGCAGTCGCCGGCGGCCGCCGCGGCGACCCGGATCGCGGAGGTGCTGCGCGAGCAGCTCGCGGGGATCCTGTGCTGCGATCCCTGGGACATCAACACCACGGCCGCGTTCAACGTGCTCGGTGTCGACTCGATGGTGGGCGCGGAGTTCATCGCGGTCGTCAACCGCAGCTTCGGCCTCCAGGAGCGGTCCGTCCTGCTGTACGAGCACCCGAACCTGGCCGCCATGGCCGCGTACATCGCGACGCGGACGGGGGCGGCGGCGCAGGCGGTCCAGGCAGCACAGGCGGTCCAGGCGGTCGAGGTAGCACAGGCGGCGCATACCGCGCAGGTGGCGCATGCCGCGCAGGACCTCACCCCGGCCCCGTGGACGCCGGAGCCGGTCCTTCGCCCGGCGGGTGCGGCGCCGGCCACCGCCGCCACGGCCCCGGCGCCCGGCGTGCGTCCGCTCCCGGGCGGCGACCTCGACGTCCTGCTGGACGCGATCCGCGATGACCGGCTCACCGTGGACGAGGCACTCGTGCTGCTCGGCCGCCGCGGCTGAAGCCACGTGGTGTCCGGCGGATCAGACCGGGCGCCGAGAGCCCGGCCCGATCCACACGACACCCCCTAGAAGGAGCACGTCCAGATGGACGAGAAGGAAGTCCTGACCCGGTTCAAGAACGGCCATCTGGACCGGGCCCAGGTGGCCGCGCTGCTGACCGGCGCCGCAGGTGTCGCCGGCAGCGCCGGCACCGCCACCGGGACGGGACCCGTCGTCCTCACACTGCCGGACCTGCGGCCGGAACCCTCCCCCACGACCGGGCCGGTGACTCCCGTGCGGGACGCGCAGCCGGTCGCCGTCGTCGGGATGGCCGGGCGGTACCCGGGGGCGCCCGACCTGGCCGCGTTCTGGCGGCGGGCGCGCGACGGGTACGACAGCGCCTCGACTCCGCCGCCCGGCCGGCCCGGGAACGAGCTCGGCCACTACCTGGAGCGCGTACAGGACTTCGACCCGGAGTTCTTCGGGATCGACGCGCACGAAGCCGCCCTGATGGACCCCCAGGAGCGGCTGTTCCTGGAAACCGCGTGGGAGGCCCTCGAGGACGCCGGCTGTACCGGGACCCGCCTCGACGCGCTGACCGCAGCCGACGGTACTCCGCGCAGCGTCGGGGTGTTCACCGGCTCCGGGTCCGGTGACTACGCGCTGCTCGCCGCCCGGACGTGGCGGCGCGAGGGGTCCCGTCCGATGCCGCGGGGCGGCCAGTGGAGCCTGCCCAACCGGCTCTCGGCCCTGCTCGGTCTGACCGGCCCCAGCCAGTCGGTGGACACCGCGGAGTCCTCGGTGCTCGTCGCCCTCCATCTCGCGGTGGCCGCCCTGCGGCGCGGCGAGTGCGCCGCCGCGCTCGTCGGCGGCGTACGGCTGCTGCTGCACCCCTCCAGCCGGCACCCCGGAGCGGGTGAGGGCGTGGGCGCGCTGCTGCTCAAGCCGTTGGCGCGGGCCCTGGCCGACGGGGACGGCGTCCACTGCCTGGTCCGCGGCAGCGCGGTCGGCCACACCGCACCCGATCACGCGGCTTCCGGCCCGGGCCGCAGGTCCCGTGCCGCAGGTGCCCGTACGGAGACCGCGGGTGCCCGTACGGCGGCCGCCGGGGCGCCTGCGGGGCGGGTGTTGCGGGAGGCGTTGCGGGTTGCCGGGGTGGATGGGGCGGCCGTCGGTGTGCGTGAGGATGCCGGGGCCGTGCGTGCGCTCGTGGGGGACGCGGGTGCTGCCACCGGGGTGGCCGTGCTGACGCGGGCCGTGCTGCAGCTGGGGCACCGGGTCCTGGCGCCGGGGCCGGGGCGCGTCGAGGCGCGGACCTGGGAGGGCGAGGGGCACGGGCCGCGCCGGATCTGCGTCGGGGTGCGGGGTGCGGGGGGCGCTGACGCGGAGGTGGTGCTGGAGGAGTACCTGCCGGCCGCCGCCGAGCCGCATGTGGCCCCGGACCGAGCCCCGGACCGAGCCCTGGACCGGGCTCCGGTCGGTCCCGAGCTGTTCTTGCTGTCCGCCCCGACCCCGTCCCATCTGGCGGCCACCGCGCGGCGGTTCGCCGAGATGCTGGGCGGGACCGGGCCGGTGCCGCCGCTCCGCGGGCTCGCGCGCGCCCTGCGGACCGGCCGGGCCGCCATGGACTGCCGCTTCGCGGCCGTCGTCGGTGACACCGGCGAACTGCTGCGGGCCCTGGAGCGGTTCGTGCGCGACGGCGCGCCCTGCGCCGATCTGCGGGACGGCGGCGCCGACCCGCTGGGGCTGGGAGCCGTACCGGAGACGGACGGGTACCTCGCCGCGCTCTGGCGGGCCGGGCACCTGCACCAGCTGCGCGGTCTGTGGCTGTCCGGGCTGGACGTGGACTGGGCGGTGCTGGAGCCGGCCCGCGGGTCCGCCGCGGGCGCGGCGCCGCTGCCGGCGTCCGCGTTCCTGCGCGTACCGCTGTGGCTGGGCGGCGAGGAGGGGCCGGCATGACGACGCTGCCGCTCGACCCGGCGGGGCCGGGGGAGAACGAGCCGGCCCCGGTCAACCTGTGGTTCTGCCCCAACGAGGACCTCGCGCCGGGGATCGCCGCGACCTTGGCCTCGTACTGGCTGGACGAGAACGAGCAGGAGGTGGCGGGCCGGTTCCTGTTCGAGCGTGACCGCCGGCAGTACCTCGTCGCGCACGCGCTGGTACGGCGGGTGCTCGCGCTGGAGACGGGCATTCCGGAGGCCGAGGCGATCATCTGGCGGTCGTCGCGCGGGCGGCCGTTCCTGCAGACGCCGGCCGGGGGCCTGCCGCGGGGCGCCGATGCGCTGGACTTCAACCTCTCGCACGCCAACGCGTACAACCTGCTGGGGGTCGCGCGGGGGCTGCGGATCGGTGTGGACGTGGAGCGGCTGGACCGGGGTGAGCGGGGGCTGGACAACATCATCGCGACGTTCTCCGGGGAGGAGCAGGACTGGATCGCCAGTGCCGCGCCGGGGCGGCCGCGGGACCGGCGGGCCCTGCGGCTGTGGACGCTGAAGGAGGCGTACTCGAAGGCGCGGGGACTGGGGCTGGGGCTGCCGTTCGACTCCTTCGCGTTTGCGCTGGCCGAGGACCGGGGGGTGCTGTCGTTCCGGCCGCCGGCCGACGACTCGGCGCAGCGGTGGCGGTTCCTCGAGGTGGAGCCGGTACCGGAGGTACTGGCGGCGGTGGCGGTCGAGGTCGACGCCGCGCGCCCCCCGGCGGTCCACCTCCACCACGGCTTCCCCTGGGGCCGCGCGGCCCCCCGCCGCCTGGTCCTCCCGGCCCCCGCGGGCATCTGACCCCTCCCGCCGCGCCGCCGAGTGCCCGGCTCGGTGTCCCGGCCCCGGTTTCCCCGGTACGGCAATGGGTTTGCCGGAAATCTGCTGGACGGTGGATGGAGGGGCGGGGATTTCCGGGTCTTCCTGTAGGTCGGGAATGCTGCAAATCCAGCGGGAATTGAGCGGGGCGGGAGAGGATTCGGGGTCCGGATATCAAGGGGAATGGAAGAGGTCGGTGTGGGCGGGGAACGGCGCGTTCTCGAGGTGGGCGACGGGGTTCACGCCTATGTGCAGCCCGATGGCGGGTGGTGTCTGAACAATGCGGGGATCATCAGCCATCGCGGGTCCAGTGCGCTCGTCGACACCGTTGCCACCGAGGAGCGGGCCCGGGAGCTGCGGAGGGCAGCGCTGCGGGTGGCGGGGCGGGCACCCCGGGCCCTCGTCAACACGCATTTCCACGGCGACCACACGTACGGGAACTTCCTCTTTCCCGAGGCGCTCACCATCGGGCACGAGCGGACCCGGACCATGGTCCAGGCGGCCGGGCTGCACATGGCCGGGTTGTGGCCCGACGTGTGCTGGGGGGACATCGAGGTCAGGCCGCCCGAACTGACCTTCCGGGACCGGACGACGCTCCACGTGGGGGACGTCCGGGCCGAGCTCATCCACATCGGCCCGGCCGCCCACACCACCGACGACACGGTCGTCTGGCTGCCCGACCAGGGCGTGCTGTTCACCGGCGACCTCGTCATGAACGGGGTCACGCCGTTCTGCGTCATGGGGTCCGTCGCGGGGAGCCTGCGGGCCCTGGAGCGGTTGCGGGACCTGGGGGCCACCACCGTCGTTCCCGGTCACGGGCCCGTCGGGGGGCCCGAGGTGTTCGACGCCAACGAGGGGTACCTGCGCTGGGTGCAGGGTCTGGCCCGGGAGGGCGTCGCGGCCGGGGCCAGCCCGCTGGAGCTGGCCCGCGCCACCGATCTGGGACCGTACGCCGAGCTGCTCGACTCCGAGCGGCTGCTGCCCAACCTCCACCGCGGCTATGCGGAGGCGCGGGGCCGGCTGCCCGAGGGCTCACCCCTCGATGTCGGCGCCCTGTTCGCGGAGATGACCGCCCACCACGGGCGGCCCCTGGAGTGCCACGCCTGAGGTCAGGCCGTTCAAGCGGCGGATGAGGCGCTCCTGCTCGCGCGCCAGCGCCTCGATCCGCGTGCCCAGGCGGGCTATCGCGCCGCCGAGTTCGTGGAGCGAGGCCTCCGGGTCGGGCGTCGACAGGGACGGGGCGTGGTGGAGGATCGCCTCCATGCGCGCGCGCAGGGCCGGACCCGGTTCCACGCCGAGTTCGTCCGCCAGCCGGCGCCGGGCCCGCTCGTACGCGCCCAGGGCCTCGGCCTGGCGGCCGCAGCGGTACAGGGCCAGCATCTGGAGGTCGTAGAGCCGCTCGCGCACCGGGTGGCGGGCCGTCAGCCGCTCCAGCTCCCGGGCGGCCTCGGCATCGCGGCCGCTGCGCAGGTAGGCGTCGTACAGCGTCTCCAGCGTGGTCAGCCGCAGTTCCTCCAGCCGCTCCGCCTCCCTCGCGCAGAGGGGCCCCTGCCCGCTGCCCTCCAGGGCCGGGCCGCGCCACAGGGCGAGCGCGTCGCCCAGCAGCCGCGCCGCCCGTACGGGATCGGCGGCGAGCGTTCCGCGGCCCTTCGAGGAGAGGTCGTGGAAGCGGTGGGCGTCCGTCCGCGTCGCGGGCCGTCCCAGTGCGTAGCCCGTCGCGTGGGTGGAGATCGGGTCGTGGCCCGCCGTGTCGTGGAGCAGCCGGCGCAGGCGGGCCACATGGGCGTGCAGGGCGTTGGCCGCGCCCGCCGGCGGGCGCTCGCCCCACAGTTCGTGGATGAGCCGCTCGGCGGGCAGCACCCGGCCCGCCCGGACCACGAGGGCGCCGAGCAGGGCCCGCTGTTTGGCGCCGGAGGGCGCGACATACGTCCCCGTGCGGCGGTCGAGCACCTCCACCGGCCCCAGGACGCGGAAGTCCGTTTCGGTGTCGTCGTCCATGGCTGCGCCGCCCCCTCCCGGCGGAAATGAAATATGTGCCGGTTCTCATGCCCTGAGCGGAATCTACCAGCTCGTATTTCGCCTGCAACCTTCTGAAGCGGAGGGCTGCTCGACACCTGCTCGAGAATTCCGGGACGGTGCGCTGGACACCGCTACCGTGCCGGAGTCGAAGGCTGAAAATCGATGGGAACTCGACGAAATACGGAGGACACCGTGAAGATTCAGGTTCTGGGTCCGTTGAGTGCCGAGGTCAACGGGGGCTCGATTGTTCCGACGGCTGGCAAGCCGCGCCAGATCCTGGCGCTGCTCGCGCTCTATCCGGGGCGGGTGATGCCCGTGCAGACCCTCATGGAGGAGATCTGGGGCACCGACCTCCCGCAGAGCGCGCTCACGACGCTGCAGACGTACATCCTGCAGCTGCGCAGGAGACTCGGCACGGCCATGGGACCGGGGGTCCCGGGCAGCGCCAAGGACGTGCTCGCGACCCGGCACGGCGGCTACCTGCTGCAGATACCGCCGGACGCCGTGGACGTCCACGCGTACGAAAGCCTCGTGGTGGGCGGACAGCACGCCTACGAGGACGGGGACGACGAGCGCGCGGCCGACCTGCTGCGCAAGGCGCTCGGACTGTGGAACGGCCCGGCGCTGGTCGACGTACGCGTGGGACCGATCCTGGAGATCGAGGTCATGCGGCTGGAGGAGAGCCGGCTCGTGACGGTCGAGCGGCGCATCGACGCGGACCTGCGGCTCGGCCGGCACGTCGAGGTCATCGCCGAGCTGACCGAGCTGATCGCCCGGCACCCGCAGCACGAGGGCCTGCACTCGCAGGCCATGGTCGCGCTGTACCGGTCCGGCCGCCAGGCCACGGCCCTGGACGTCTACCGCAGGCTGCGCAACCGCCTCATAGACGACCTCGGAGTGGAGCCGTCCCCGCAGCTCCAGCGCCTGCACCAGGCGATGCTGACGGTGGATCCGGCGCTGGACGTCGTGGCGGGGCCGCGCCGCGGATCCACCTTCGACCTCTACGCCGCCTAGCGCGCCCACTCCACCGCCTCTCAGTCCCTCCAGTCCCTTTCAGTCCCTCCCAGTACCTTCCACGGCGGTCTGCACACCGATTCGAGCCGGTCTCAAGCGCGGTCGGTGAGTGTCGAGGTCTACGTGGTGCGGTTCCTGGGAGGTGGCGATGGGCGACAGACAGGCCGTACGGCTGCACTGCTTCGCACATGCGGGTGCCGGAGTGTCCTCGTTCTACCGGTGGGACAAGCTCGCCGGGAGCGGGGTGTCGACCACGCCCTGGCTGCTGCCCGGGCGCGACGAGCGGCGCCGCGAGATCCGGCTGACCGGCCGCGACGAGCTCCTGGCCGATCTCAAGCCCCTGTTCGAGCAGATCGCCGACGGGGCCGGCGACCCCTACATCCTCTACGGGCACAGCCTCGGCGCGTCGGTCGCCCTCACGGTCGCCCACGCCGCGATGGAGTACGGGCTGCCGATGCCCGCGCTGCTCGCCGTCGGGGCCAGCCCGCCGCCGGACCTGCCGGCCGCCCTCGCGAACTCCGCCGAGCTGCCGGACGAGGAACTGCTGCGCGTCCTGGACCGGTTCGACGCGCTGCCGCCCGGCGTACGGCCCGGGGACGTGTGGTTCCGCTCCGTCTTCCCCGTGCTCCGCGCCGACCTCCGGCTCGCCCGCAGCCTGCGGGCCGCCGCCGTCGCGCCGACCGCGCCCGGCCCCGTGCCCGTACCGCTGCTCGCGGTCACCGGCACCGAGGACCCCCTCGTCGGCGCCGCGGCCGCCGCGGGCTGGCAGCGCTGGACCACCGGCCGGCTGGTGCGGCGGACCGTGCCCGGGGGCCACTTCTTCGTCCGGGGCGGCGAGCTGCCCCGGATGCTCGGCCGGGCCGCCCGCATCGTGCTGCGCGGACGCCCGACGGGCCACCGCGAACCGACAGGACAGGGGGAAGGGCGATGAGACGAGTCGTCATCACGGGCATCGGGGTCGTGGCCCCGGGCCGCCCGGGCACCAAGGAATTCTGGTCGCTGCTGACCGACGGCCGTACGGCCACCCGCGCCATCACCCTCTTCGACGCCTCCGGATTCCGCTCCCGGATCGCCGCCGAGGCCGACTTCGACCCCCAGGAATCGGGGCTCGGCGCGGAACAGTCGGACCGCCTGGACCGCGCCGCCCAGTTCGCCGTCGTCAGCGCCCGCGAGGCCCTCGCGGACAGCGGCCTGGCCGGCTCGTACGACGCCACCCGCACCGGGGTCACCCTCGGCAGCGCGCTCGGCTGCACCACCGGCCTCGACGCCGAGTACGGGGTCGTCAGCGAGCGGGGCACCCGTACGCTCGTCGACCACACCAAGGCCGTGCCCCACCTCTACGACTACTTCGTCCCCAGCTCGATGGCGGCCGAGGTGGCCCGTACCGTCGGCGCCCAGGGGCCCGTGGCCCTGGTGTCCACCGGCTGCACCTCCGGCCTCGACGCGATCGGGCACGCCGTCGACCTCGTCCGCGAGGGCAGCGCCGACGTGATGGTCACCGGCGCGGCCGAGGCGCCCATCACGCCGATCACCGCCGCCTGCTTCGACGCGATCCGTGCCACCTCCACCCGCAACGACGAGCCGGAGACCGCCTCGCGGCCCTTCGACCGCACCCGCAACGGGTTCGTCCTGGGGGAGGGCTCGGCCGTCCTCGTCATCGAGGAGTACGAGCACGCCCGCGCCCGCGGCGCGCACATGTACGCCGAGATCTCGGGTTTCGCCTCGCGCAGCAACGCGTACCACATGACCGGACTGCGGCCCGACGGGATCGAGATGGCCGCCGCCATCACGGCCGCGCTCGCCGAGGCGCGGTTGGTCCCCGGGGACATCGACTACATCAACGCGCACGGCTCCGGCACGAAGCAGAACGACAAGCACGAGACCGAGGCGTTCAAGCGGAGCCTGGGACAGCGGGCGTACGAGGTCCCCGTCAGCTCCATCAAGTCGATGATCGGCCACTCCCTCGGCGCGATCGGGGCGCTCGAAGTGGCCGCCTGCGCCCTCGCCATCGAGCACGACACCGTCCCGCCCACGGCGAACCTGCACGAACCCGACCCGGCCTGCGACCTCGACTACACCCCGCTGACCGCCCGCCGGCAGCGCACCGACGCCGTGCTGACCGTCGGCAGCGGCTTCGGCGGGTTCCAGAGCGCGATGATCCTGACCAGCCCGAGCCTGAAGGCGGACCGATGACCACCGTTCTCGCCGCCCCGGACGCCCCGCACGCCCCGGCCGCCTCCGCCACCACACCTGCCTCCCGTACCGCCGCTCCCGTCGTCACGGGCATCGGGGTCGCCGCGCCCAACGGGCTCGGCACCGAGGCCTGGTGGTCCGCCGTCCTGCGCGGCCGCTCCGGCATCCGGCCGGTCAGCCGGTTCGACGCGAGCGGCTACCCGGCCAAGCTGGCCGGCGAGGTCCCCGGATTCGTCGACGCCGAGCACGTCTCCAGCCGGCTGATGCCGCAGACCGACCGCGTCACCCGGCTCTCTCTCGCCGCCGCGAAGGAGGCGCTCGACGACGCCGTGGCCGACCCCGCGCAGCTGCCCGACCACGCCGCGGGCGTGGTCACCGCCAACTCCTTCGGCGGCTTCGAGTTCGGCCAGCAGGAGCTCCAGGCGCTGTGGAGCAAGGGCGGCCAGCACGTCTCCGCGTACCAGTCCTTCGCCTGGTTCTACGCCGTCAACAGCGGCCAGATCTCCATCCGGCACGGCCTGCGCGGCGCCTCCGGAGTGATCGTCTCCGAGCAGGCCGGCGGCCTCGACGCGATGGCCCACGCCCGCCGCCAGATCCGCAAGGGCGCCGAGCTCGTCGTCACCGGAGGCGTCGACTCCGCGCTGTGCTCCTGGGGCTGGGCCGCCTACCTGGCCGGGGGCGGGCTCACCGACCGCGAGGACCCGGCCCGCGCCTACCTGCCGTTCGCCGAGGACGCGAGCGGCCACGTCGCGGGCGAGGGCGGAGCGCTCCTCGTCCTGGAGGGCGCCGAGGAGGCGCGCCGGCGCGGCGCCCGCGCGTACGGCGCCATCGCCGGACACGCCGCCACCTTCGACGCCGACGGGGCCTCCCGGCTCGGCGCGGCCGCGGAACTCGCCCTCGCCGACGCGGGCGTCCACCCCGACGAGGTCGACGTCGTCTTCGCCGACGCGGCGGGCGAACGCGCCGCCGACCGCGCCGAAGCGGAGGCGATCACCGCACTGTTCGGCCCGTACGGGGTCCCCGTCACCGCGCCCAAGTCGATGACCGGGCGGCTCGCCGCCGGAGGCGCGGCCCTCGACGTGGCCGCCGCCCTGCTGACCCTGCGCGACCAGCTGATCCCGCCGACCACCGGGACCGAGCTCCCGGCCGACGACTACCTGCTGGACCTGGTCACCGGCGCGCCCAGCCCGGCCCTCGGGCTGCCGCTGCGGACCGCGCTCGTACTGGCCCGCGGGCGCGGCGGCTTCAACTCCGCCGTCGTCGTACGCGCCCCGGACGCCTGAGCCCTGACCCCTATCCCCCCGAAATCCCCCGAACACGAAGCCCCCACCAGAACAGAGGGAGACCATGGACCGGCTGGAACTCGACGACCTGAAGCGCATCCTGCGCGAGTGCGCGGGCGAGGAGGAGGGCGTCGACCTCGACGGCGACGTCCTGGACCTGAACTGGTTCGAGCTGGGCTACGACTCGCTCGCCGTCCTCCAGACCACCGGCTACATCGAGCGCGAGTACGACGTGCTCCTCGACGAGGAGGCCCTCGACGACGCGGACACCCCGCGCCGCTACCTCGCCATGGTCAACGAGGTGCTGTCCGCACGGGCTGCGGTCTGATCCAGTGATCCGGGAGACCCTCACCACCGACACCACCGACACCGGCGCCACCGTAGACACCGACGTCTGCGTCATCGGCGCCGGACCCGCCGGGCTGGCGCTGACGCTCATGCTGCTGCGCTCCGGCGTCCGCGTGACCCTGGTCGAACGCTCCACCGCGTTCCGCCGCGAGTTCCACGGCGAGATCCTCCAGCCGGGCGGCCAGCGGATCCTCGACGAGCTCGGGATCCTGGCCGGGGCGGCGGCCCGCGGCGCGGCCCGCCTGCGCGGGTTCCAGGTGCTGGAGCAGGAGCGGGTGCTGCTCGACATCGACTACGGGCGGCTGCCCGCCCCGTACGACCACCTGCTGGCCCTCCCGCAGCCGCACCTGCTGGAGGAACTCCTCGCCGCCTGCGAGCGGTTGCCCGGCTTCACCCTGCTCGAAGGACACCGGATCGCCGCGCTCCGGCAGAAGCGGCCGGACAGCCCCTGCACGGGCGCCGTGGTCAACGGACCCGACCGGGTGCCCGTCACCGTCCGCGCCCAGGTGGTCGTCGGCGCCGACGGCCGGTTCTCCAAGACCCGCGCGCTCGCCGGCATCGACGCCGGTCGCCGCGAGTCCTTCGCCCACGACGTGGTGTGGTTCTCGCTGCACGCGCCCGGCCGGGCGACCGGGCAGGTACGGGTGCACCGCGCGGCGGGCAGCGCCGTACTCGTCCACGACACCCACCCCGACCGGCTGCGGATCGGCTGGACCCTGCCGCACGGCGGCTGGCGCGCCGTCGTCCGGCGCGGCATCGAGGACATCCGGTGGGAACTGGCCGAGGTACTGCCCCAGTACGCCGACCTCGTGCACGAGCAGATCACCTCCATGGCCGATCTGACCCTGCTCGACGTGTTCGCCTCGCACGCCGGGGAATGGGTGCGCGACGGGCTCGTGCTGCTCGGCGACAGCGCCCACACCCACGGGCCGATCGGCGCCCAGGGCATCAACCTGGCCCTCCAGGACGCCGCCGCGCTGCACCCCGTACTCGTCTCCGCCCTCTCCGACGGGGAGCCGACGGCGCAGCGCCTCGCGCCCTACCGGGACCGGCGCGCCCCGGCGGCGGCCGCCGTGCACCGCATGCAGGTCATGCAGGCCCGCTCGCTGTTCGGCGGGGGCGGTGCGGCCGCCGCGTTCCTGCGGGCTCGGGCGGCGGCGGTCGTCACCCGCACCCCGATCGGCGCGAAGATCACCCGGAAGGTCGCGCACGGCCACGACCCGGCGGGGGTCCGCACCGACCTGTTCCCGGTGCTGCACGTCAACCGGTCCCTGTAGGCCGGTCCCTGTAGGCCGGTCCCCGTAGGCCGGTCCCGCCGGGCCGGTCCCGCCGGGCCGGGCGGCTCAGGGCAGGTCGTCGCGCGTCACCAGGCGGTGGGCGACCTGCCAGCCGCCCGGCGCGGGGACCAGTACGTCCTCCATCACGCACACCCGGTGCACCTTCGACTCACCATCCCGCGGGGTCAGGTACACCAGCGCGTAGCTGCGGGTGTGCACCGTGCCGTCGGGCTGCGGCCGCGCGTCCAGCATGCCGAGCCAGTGCCGCAGCTGCTCGCCGCTGCCGGCCCGGACCTCCGCGTTGCGCCGGACGTTCGCGGCGAGGGCCGCGCGCCCGACCACCGGCGCGGGCAGCGTCGGCACGTCGAAGACGGCGTCCTCGGTGAAGGTCCGCGCCCACGGCTCGGCCTCGAAGGAGTCGAAGAGTTGCATCTGGCGTGAGTAGAACTGCTGGACCTCCGCGTACAGCAGGCCGAACTCCCTCACTGCCGCCGTCGTCGTCGCTGTCATCGGGGACTCCGTTCCATCGGTTCCCGACAGCATCCGCACCGCAGATCGAGCGCTCTTCGAAGACTCCTCAAGCGCCGCTGCCCAGGCTGGGCCGACAGGGTCCAGGGCCCCATCCGACCCTGATCCGCCGGACAGGTCCTGGGGTGCCGCCGCAGCCGCGGCCGCCCCTTCGGGAGCCAGGAGGAGAGCACCATGCCGAGATTCGCGTACCCGGAACTCCCGCTGGACGGCCTGCTGCGCCGGGCGGCGGTCCGCGACCCCGCCGGCCGGGCGATCCGCACCGCGACCGGCGCCGGGTTCACGACGACGGTGACCTTCGCCGAACTGGACGGCCGCGCCGACCGCTTCGCCTCCTACCTGGAGCACACCCTCGGCCGCCGCGGGGCGCGGGTCGGCGTCGCCAACGTCCTCGACCCCGTCTTCGCCGCCGCCTACTACGGGACCGTGCGCAGCGGGAACACCGTCGTGCTGGTCAACCCGCTGATCAAGGAGGCGGGCCTGGTCCACGTCCTGCGGACGGCCGAGGCCGAGGTGGCGTTCGTACCGACCGCCACCGCCGAACTGCTGGTCAAAGTGGGCGACCGCCTTCCGCACCTGCGGTCCGTCGTCGTCACCGACGCGCCCGACGGGGTGGTCCCCGGCGACGCCCTGCCGCTGGCCGCCGCCCTGGCCGCCGCTCCGGAGCGGGCGGTGCTGCCCGGGGCCGTCGACCTGGACGCCGACGTCTGCATCCAGTTCACCACCGGCACCACGGGCCTCCCCAAGGGCGTCCGGCTCACCCACCGCAACCTGGTGGCGAACGCGGCCCAGACCGCCGCCGCACACGATCTCGGCAGCGACTCGGTCACACTCAACCACCTGCCGCTCTACCACACCATGCACCTCAACTCGGGCGTGTACGCGGGCGCCTGCCAGGTGCTGTGCACCGACCCCGACCCGGTCGCCTCGCTCGCCGCCTCCGCCCGCGCCGAGGCCACCCACTACTACGGGCTGCCCGCACGCCTGCACCGGCTGGCCCAGGACGAGCGGCTCACCCACGACTTCCCGGCCGGGCGCCGCCTCACCGCCGTGCTCTCCGGCGGCACCGCCCTCGCCCCGACCGCCGCCCGGACCCTGCGGGCGCGCCTCGGCGTACCCGTCATCCAGGGCTACGGGCTGGCGGAACTCTCCCCGCTCTCCCACTGCCAGGACCCGCACCGCCCCAAGAGCGGCTCGGTGGGACCCGCCGTACCCGGCACCGAATGCCGCATCGTCGCCGTGGACACGAGCACCCCGCTCGACGTCTACGCCACCGGTGAGGTCCAGGTCCGCGGGCCGCAGGTGATGGCCGGCTACCTCGACGACAGCGCGCCCTCGCCCATCGACGCGGACGGCTGGTTCTCCACCGGGGACGTCGGGTACTGCAACGAGGACGGCGTGCTGTTCCTGGTGGACCGGCTCGACGACGTCTTCAAGTACGACAACGAACTCGTCTCGCCCAGCGGCGTCGAAGACGTCATCGGCGCCGACCCGCGCGTCGCCGAGTGCATCGTGGCGGGCTGGCCCGACCCGGTGCACGGCGCGCTCGTGTGGACCGGCATCGTGCTGCGCGACCCCACCGCCCCGGGCCTGCTCGACGTCCTCGACTCCATCGTGGAGCGGGCCAACGCCCGCCTGAACGACTTCGAGCAGATCCGCCGCGTCGAGGTGCTCGACGCCGTCCCGCGGAGCCCCGTCGGCAAGCCCGAGCGGCGCGCGCTGCGCCTGAGCCTGCGCGGCCGGGCCGCCGCCGAGGCCGCGGCCGTGTGACCTGCCGCGGCCCCTGGTGCCCGCGCCCCGCGCCGCGCCGTCCCGCCCCGCGCCCGTCCTTCCGTACGTACGAACAACAGAGGAGCAACCACGTGGCGAGCAGTACCGGCACACCGTCCGGAGCCGGGTCCCCCCGGGTCCTCGTGGTGGGGGCGGGCCCCGTGGGCCTGACCGCCGCCCATGAACTGGCCCGGCGGGGGCTGCGCGTACGCCTGGTCGACGGAGCCCCCGGACCGGCCCGCGAGAGCCGCGCCGTGGCCGTCCACCCGCGCACCCTGGAGACGTTCGACCAGATGGGCGTCGTGGACGGGGTCCTCGCCCGGGGCCGCAAGAACCGGGCCTTCACGATGTACGCGCGGGGCAGCCGGCTGGTCCGCCTCGACGCGGACTACGCGACGATGCCCACCCGCTTCCCGTACAGCCTGATCATCGCGCAGACCGAGACGGAGGCCGTACTGCGCGAGGCCCTCGCCCGGCTCGGCGTCGGCGTCGAATGGGGGGTGCGGCTGACCTCGCTCACACAGGACGGGGACGGCGTACGGGCCCGCCTGGAGCACCCCGACGGCACCGCCGAGGAGTACGAGACGCCCTGGCTGGTGGGCTGCGACGGCGGTCACAGCACCGTGCGCAAGCAGCTGGGACTGCCGCTGCTCGGCGAGTCCAGCGAGACCTGGGCGCTGGCCGACGCGCCCGTCACCACCGACCTGCCGCCCGACACCATCTACTGGGTCCACACCGGCAGCCAGGCCCTGATGATGGTCCCGTACCGGCGGGAGGGGCACTGGCGGCTGCTCGACACCGCCCCCGGGCCGCGGCGCGGGGGCGAGGACGCGGCGCGGCGCTTCTCGGAGAAGCTCAGCGCCGGGCTCGGCCGCCCGGTGCGGGTCGGCGAGCCCGAGTGGACCTCCGTGTTCACGTTCCAGCAGCGCATGGTGCCGCGCATGCACGACGGCCGCTGCTTCGTGGCGGGCGACGCCGCCCACGTGCACAGCCCCGCATCCGGGCAGGGCATGAACACCGGCGTCCAGGAGGCGTACAACCTCGCCTGGAAACTGGCGATGGCCGCCCGCGGACAGGCGGGGCGGGAACTGCTGGCCACGTACGGGCAGGAGCGGGTGCCGATCGGCAAGGCGCTCATCGGATCGACCCGGAAGGCCACCTTCCTGGTCCAGTTCAAGAACGCCCTGGCCGGGGTGGCGCTGCCCGTCGTCTTCACCTTCGTGCGCAACCTCGGACCGCTGCGCCGGGCCATCCAGCGCAAGGTCCTCGGCGGCATGTCCGGGCTGCGGCTGTCGTACGGGGACAGCCCGCTGAGCACCGCCGACCCGCTGATGGGGCTGCCCGCCGGCTCCCGGGCGGCCGCGGCGGCGGCCCGGCGCGGGGACCCGGGCTCGGAGGCGCTGCGGGCCGAACTGCGGGACGTCCGCTGGTCCCTGGTGTGGGAGGCGGGCGGTCCGGGCGAGGTCGGGCGGGGCGCGGCGGCCGCGGCCGCCCGCGCGCACGGCGACTGGCTGTCGGTACGGACGGTGGGGGAGGGGACGTCCGTCGGCCCCGGCGACCCCGACCCCGACCGCCCCCGGCCGCTGGCCGATCCCGACGGGGTGCTGCGGCGCGCGCTGGGGCTGCGCCCCGGTGGCTGGCTGCTGATCCGGCCCGACGGCTACGTCGCCGCGGGCGGCGCGGCCCTGACCCGGCGCGCCCTCGCCCGGGCACTGGCACCGCTGGGGCCGCGGGCCGCCGTGCCGTCCGCCGGACACGGACCGGGCCTCGATCCCGCTTCCACCGCCTCTCCAGGGCTCCGCGACACGGTCGGAGTTCCGCCACGGGTACTGGAGGCTCAGAGATGACCACGACGACCACGACGTCCGCGACGTCCACGACGTCCACGACGACAACACGGTCAGCGCCGTCGGCGGCGCCGCAGAAGCCGGTCGCCCTCGTGACCGGCGGCACCAGCGGCATCGGCCTGGCGGTCGTACGGGACCTGGCCGCGCGCGGGCACCGGGTGTTCCTGTGCGCCCGGACCCCGGAGAACGTCAAGCGGACCGTCGAGGAACTGCGCGCCGAGGGGCTGGCCGTCGCCGGCGGCGCCGCCGACGTCCGCTCCCGCGAGGCGGTCGCGGAGCTGGTCGCCGCCGCCGTCGCGGAGTGGGACAGCCCGGTCTCCGTCCTGGTCAACAACGCCGGGCGCAGTGGCGGCGGTCCGACCGCCGACATCAGCGACGAGCTCTGGTACGACGTCATCGACACCAACCTGAACAGCGTCTTCCTGCTGACCCGGGAGGTACTCAAGCACGGCGGCCTCGGCGGGGCCCCGTGGGGCCGGATCATCAACATCGCCTCCACGGCGGGCAAGCAGGGCGTCCTGCTGGGCGCCCCCTACTCGGCGTCCAAGCACGCCGTCGTCGGCTTCACCAAGGCCCTCGGCAAGGAGCTGGCCCCGGCCGGGATCACCGTCAACGCGGTGTGCCCCGGATACGTCGAGACGCCGATGGCGCAGCGCGTCCGGGCCGGCTACGCGGCGGCCTGGGACACCACGACCGAGGACGTGCAGGAGCGGTTCGAGGCGAAGATCCCGCTGGGGCGGTACGCGACCCCGGAGGAGGTGGCGGCCATGGTCGGCTACCTGACCACGGACCTCGCCGCGTCCGTCACCGCACAGGCGCTGAACGTCTGTGGCGGACTGGGCAACTTCTGATGGCGGCCGAGCGGGTGCACCGTACCGTGCACGAGACCGAGGTGGCCGCCCCCGCGGGCGTGGTCTACGGACTGATCGCGGACCCCGTGCAGTGGCCGCTGTACTTCCCGCCCAACGTGTACGTGGAGCGGCTGGAGTTCGACGGCGTCCACGAGCGGCTGCGGATGTGGGCGACGGCCAACGGCCGGGTCAAGTCCTGGACCTCGCGCCGGGTGCTCGACGCGGCCGCGCGGCGCATCGAGTTCCGCCAGGAGGTCCCCGCGGCCCCGCTGTCGGCGATGACCGGCACCTGGATCGTGGAGCCGCTGGGCGCCGAGCGCTCGCGCCTGGTCCTGCTCCACGACTTCTCGGTCGCGGGCGACCGGGCCGAGGACGTCGAGTGGGTCGAGCGCGCCACCGACACCAACAGCCGGGCCGAGCTGGGCAACCTGGCGCGGCTGGGCGAGCGCTGGGGCAGCCTCGACGACCTCGTGATGTCCTTCGAGGACACCGTCCGCGTGGACGCCCCGCCGGAGCTGGTCTACGCGTTCCTGGAGCGGGCCGAGCAGTGGCCCCAGCTGCTGCCGCACGTATCGCGGCTGGAGCTCACCGAGCCCGCGGAACTGCCCGGCGTCCAGGTCATGGCCATGGACACGCTGACCGCCGACGGGTCCGCGCACACGACGGAATCGGTACGGGTGTGCTTCCCGGCGGCCGGCCGCATCGTCTACAAGCAGACCCGCACGCCCGCACTGATGTCCGCCCACACCGGCGTGTGGACGGTCACGGGCGGAGCCTACGGCTCGACGGTCACCTCGCGGCACGGGGTGGTGCTCCGGGAGGAGGCGATCGCCGGGGTGCTGGGCGCGTCGGCCGATCTCGCGGCGGCCCGCCGGTACGTGCGCGAGGCGCTCGGCCGCAACAGCACGGCGACGATGACGTACGCGAAGCAGTACGCGGAGTCGGCGCTCGCCCGCTGAGGCGGGACTTCACGGAGAGCGCCCGGGGCTCCAGGCCGTCTCGACCGGAGCTCCGGCCGGTACGGACAGACTCTGGATCACTTGTGACGGAAAGGTGTGGCGATGTCGGTCCAGCAGGTGCACCGCACGTCCTATTCCGTGGACGTCAACGCGCCCGCGGGCGTGGTCTACGGGCTGATCGCGGACACGACCCAGTGGCCGCTGTACTTCCCGTCGAGCATCCACGTCGAGCGGCTCGACTTCGACGGCTCCCGGGACCGGTTCCACATCTGGGTGACCGCGAACGGGACCGTCAGGTCCTGGCTCTCGCGCCGGACGCTGGACGCGACCCGGCTGCGCATCGACTTCCGCCAGGAGGTCCCCGCCGCCCCCGTCGTCTCGATGGGCGGCAGCTGGATCGTGGAGCCGCGGGGCACCGGGCGCTCGCGGCTGGTCCTGCTGCACGACTTCGCGGTCGCCGGCGACCGGCCCGCCGACGTCGACTGGACCAAGGAGGCCACGGACACCAACAGCCGGGCCCAGCTGGCCACGCTGAAGGAGGCCGCGGAGGGCTGGAGCCGGCTCGACGGCCTGCTGCTGTCCTTCGAGGACACCGTACGGATCAAGGGGTCGGCCGATCTGGCCTACCAGTTCCTGTACGAGGCCGCCGACTGGCCGGACCGCGTCCCGCACGTCTCGCGCGCCGCCGTGACGGAGGAGGCGCCCGGCGTGCAGCTGCTGAGCATGGACACGGTGACGGCCGACGGAGCGGCGCACACGACGGAATCGGTGCGGGTGTGCTTCCCGGCGGCCGGCCGCATCGTCTACAAGCAGACCGCGACCCCGGCCCTGATGGCGGCGCACACCGGCGAGTGGTCGCTGATCCCGGACGAGAGCGGGGTCACCGCCGTCGCGCAGCACAGCGTGCTGCTGCGGGAGGAGGCGGTCGAGCGGGTCCTGGGCCCGGGCGCGGACCTGGCCGCGGCCAGGACGTACGTGCGCGAGGCGCTGGGGCGCAACAGCCTCGCGACGCTGGGGCTGGCGAAGCAGCACGCGGAGACGGCGATCCGCATGCTGTGAGGCCGACTGGCCCTGCCCTGCCCTGCCCTGCCCTGCCTGCCGGCCCCGTCCTGCCTGCTGTGCCTGCTGTGTCTGCTGTGCCTGTTGTGCCCGCTCCACCGGCACTCCATCGGCGTGTCAGGAGCGCGTCAGCGAAACGTGGGAGCCCCGCGCATACTCGACCCCTTTGAAGTGCGAGGCCGAGACGAGGGGGAGAGGATGAGCGTCGGTTCCGAGCAGGCCGGCCCGCCCGCGCGCCCCGGACCCGCACGTCCGGGGCCCGGACTGCCCGCGTCCGCCCGGCAGCGCGAGGTGCTGCTCGACGCGATGGCCGCCCGGCCGGGCTCCGGAGCGCACGTCGAGCAGGTGCACTGGCGCTGGTACGGGCCGCTGGACACCCGGCGGTTCCTGGCCGCTTGGCAGTCCGTGTACGACCGGGAGGCCGTGCTGCGGGCCGCGTTCGCGCCGTACGGGGCCCGGGGCGGGCCCCGGGTCGTCGTGCACCGGCGGGTCGTCCCGCAGCTGGTGCGCCATCCGTACGGATCCGCCGACTGGCAGACCCTGCTCGCGGGGGAGCGGCGGCGCGGCTTCGACCCCACCCGGCCCGGACTGCTGCGGATCGCGCTGCTCGACGAGCGGGCCGGGCCGGGCGGCGGGTCGGGTGCCGGCCCGGGGCCCGGGCCGACGCGCGTGATCCTGACGTACCACCACGCCGTGCTCGACGGGCGCAGCGTACGGCTGCTGGTGCGCGCGTTCGCCCGCGCGTACCTCGCGGAGGGGAGCGGGACGGGCGGCGAGCGGCGCCCCGACGTCCGCGACCACCTGCGCTGGCTGGCGGGCCGGGACCGCGGCCCGGCCCGCGCGTTCTGGTCGGCGGCGGCGCCGCCGGCGGGCGCGGTCACGCTGCCGCCGGGGGGCGGCGGCGCGGCCGGCCAGGTCCGCGCCACGGTACGGCTCGCCCCGTACGAGGCCTCGCTCCTGCGGGACTGGGCGGCCGGGCAGGGCGTCACCGAGAGCACTGCCCTCCAGGCGGCCTGGGCCCTCCAGTTGCGCCGGGCCGTCCCCGGCGGCGGCCCGGTCCCGGTGGCGTTCGCGACGGCCGTGTCCGGCCGCGGCATCCCCCTCGACGGGGCGTCCCGCCTGCCCGGCCCGCTGCGCTCTCCGCTGCCGGTGTCCGTGGAGGTCGACCCCGACGGGCTGTTCGGGAGGCTGCTGTCCGATCTCGCCGACCGGGCGCTGGACCTCGCGGCGTACGAATGGGTCTCGATGGGCCAGGTGCGGGAGTGGAGCGGCCGGGCCCCGGCCGAGCCGCTCGTACGGACGGTCCTGTCCTTCGACCCCCCGCCGCCGACGGACACGGACCCCCTGGACGAGGACCTGGCGGCCCAGGGCATACGCCTCACGGTTCCGGAGACGGTCGACGCGCCCGGTGGCCACGCACTGTCGCTCACCGCGCACCACGACCGCGAGGGCGGCCTGGTGCTGACCGGTGTGCAGGACCGGACCCGGCTCGCGGACGCGCGCGAAGCCGTCCACCACACCGCGCGCCTCCTTCGCGGGTTCCCCACCACCGACCGCCTGTCGACGACGGTGGCGGAGACCCTGCGCCTCCTGGGCCCCTGGCCGGCACCGCCCGTCCCCGCGGCCCGGCGCCGGCACCCGGGGCGCGGGACTGCGGTGCCCGGGGGCGTGGTGCCTGGGGGTGTGGTGCCCGGGGGTGTGGCGCCTGGGGCCGTGGAGCCCGGGCCCGGGAGGCCTGGGGCCGCCGAGCCCGGGGCCGTGGGGCCTTGGGGTGTGGCGCCTGGGGCCGTGGAGCCCGGGCCCGGGAGGCCTGGGGCCGCCGAGCCCGGGGGCGTGGCGCCGGGGGCGGCTGAGCCTGGGGGCGTGGCACCCGGGGCGGCTGAGTCCGGGGCCGCCGAGACCGCACGGCTCGTCGTGCTGCGGCCCGGCGCCCGGGCGGGGGCCGGGGCCGTCGTGTTCGTCCCGCCCCCGGGCATGCCCGTGGGCCGCTTCGCCGCGCTGGCCCGGACGCATCCGGGGAACGGGCAACTGGCCGCGCTCGACGCCCCGGTGGATGCCGCGGGTTGCGTGGCGGCGCTGCGGCAGGTCCTGGCGGCGGGTGAGCCGCTGGTGCTGGGGTGCCATCCGGCCGGGGCCCCGCTGGCCCACGAGATCGCCCGCCGCATAGCGGCCTTCGGCTGGCCCGCGCCCGCGGTCGCCGTGGCCCCGGACACCGAGGCCCTCTCCCGCACCCTGACGGCGGCCGCGCCCCGCTGAGCCGTGCCGCCGGCCTGGCCGTGCCGCCGGCCCGCCGAGCGGCGGCGGCCCGCCGAGCGGTGGCGGCCCGCCGAGCGGCGGCGGCCTGCCGAGCGGTGGCGGCCTGCCGAGCGGTGGCGGCCTGCCGAGCGGTGGCGGCCCGCCGAACGGCGGGGGGCAGGCGAGCTGCGGGGGTCAGGCGACGGCGTGGAGGAGGCCCGCGTCGCGCATTTCCTCCACCCAGACGTCCAGGTCGGCGCGGGCGTTCTCGGGAACCGTGCCCCAGAGGCGGGCGAGGAGATCGGCCGCGGCCGCGGTGTCGCCGTCGTACTGGCGCAGGGCGATCCACATCGCCGTGCCCACCGGGCCGCAGCGGTAGCTCTCCGGTCCGGCGGTGGACGCGGCCAGCAACTCCAGGCGGCCGTCGGCGTCCACGGAGGCGACACGCACCCCCGGCATCGGTCGGATGCGCACGGGCACCTCCAGGGCCAGCGGTCGAGGAACCCTCAAGCTATTACGGAAATCCGGCAGGATCCATGGAGCCCCCCGCATTCTGGGGTTCCCCCTCGCATACCCCCTGTACGGCTGATTCCCGGAGTTAGGGGGGTGGGCGCCCGCGTGCCGGGCACGCTTCCCCGTGGACGGGAACTCCGTCGCCCGGCACCCGCGGGCTGGAGGGGTGGTCGAGCCGTCTTCCAGGGCTCTTCGAGCGGAGCGGCCGAGCGTGGCACCCGGACCCCCCGAAGACCCGCACACCCGAGGAGCCCCCATGGTGACCTTCGTCAACAAGCTGACCGTCCACGGTGACATCGACCGGTTCCTGGCGGTCAAGGACCGTCTGACCGCCTATATGAGCAGCCAGCCCGGCTACATCGGCCACGAGGCGCTGCGCCACCTCGGCGACCAGCGGGTCTTCCTCGAACTGGCCGTGTGGAAGGACGCCCAGGCCCACGCCGCCGCGGTCCGCAGCGAGCAGTTCCAGGCCCTCGTCAAGGACCTTGGCCCCCTGGCCACCCCCGAGCCCGGTCTGTACGAGACCGTGGAGGCGGCGCCCGGTGTCCGATGACGCGGCCGCCCTCCTCGCCCGCCGGCCCCGCCGGCCGCGCCCGCCCCGGCGGCCCGCCGCCCCGCCCCTGACCGTCCTGTTCACCGGTCACGCGGGCCGCCGCCTCGCCCTCGGCCGCGAGCTGTACTGCGCCGTCCCCGCCTTCCGGAGCGCGTACGACGGAGTACGCGACGCACTGGACCCCTGGCTGCGCCTGCCGCTGGCCGCCGTGGTCTTCGCCCCCGAGGGCGGGGTGGACTCGGGCCTGATCCGCCGCGCCGAGTTCGCCCAGCCGGCGCTGTTCGCCTTCCAGGTCGCCGTGTACCGGCTCTGGCAGAGCTGGGGGCTGCGCGCCGACGCCGTCGCCGGCCAGGGTGCCGGGGAACTCTCCGCCGCCCACGTGGCCGGCGTGCTCACGCTGGCCGACGCGGCCCGGCTCGTCGCCGCGCTCGGCCGCCTCGTACCTCCCCGGCCCGCACCCGGCGCCGCGCGCGCCGCCGAGGCCGAGTTCCTGAAGGCGGCCCGCGAGAGCGCCACCGCGCCGCGGTCCGTCCACCTCGTCTGCACCGCGACCGGCCGGGCCATCGGCCCCGGGGCGGACGAACGCCCGCTGCGGCCCGAACGGCTGCTGCTCCAGACCCACCAGGTCATCCGTACCGCAGACGCCGTACGCACCCTTGAGGCGGCCGGGTTCACCCGCCCCCACCCCTGCGGGCCCGACCCCGAGGACACCCTGCCCGGCTGCGAACTGCGCGCCGCCCGGGCCGTACTGCTGCACGTCGAACGAACCGAAGGACAGGCCGCAGGCCGCCACCGGTGATCCCGGTGGCCGGTCTCCGGCTGCCCTGGGCCGCCGCTGCACGACGCCTCAAGCGGGTGTCGAGCGGATGCCCGCACGCTGAAGACCCGTAAGCCCGTAGGACCGTAAGCCCGTAGGACCGAAAGACCCGTACGGCTCGTACGGCCCGTAAGACCCGTAAGACCCGCAACAGAGGACGGACCAGCCCCGCGGACTGCGCGCAGCAGGCCGAGAGTCCCGGACGAAGGAGCTGATCTCCGCCGCCATGGCCACCACCACCGAGACCCCCACGCGTCCCGAGAGCGGGCCCGCCGGCCGTACCGCCGTCGGCCGTACCGCGGCCGACCGCCCCGCCGCCGATCACACCGCCGCGGGCCGCGCCGCGGGCCGGGCCGCCGAGGAGACCGAGGCGCTGCGCCGGGCCGCGCGCCTCGAAGCCCTGCTCGGCGACCCGTACGACCCCGCCAACCCGCACGGCCTCGGCGCCCTGTTCGCCGCCGACGAGCGGCGCGAGCCGCCCGCGGCCACCGAGCGGCTGCTCGTCGGGGCGGGCCTGGGCGCGGAGTTCGTGCCCGCCGAGTTCGGCGGTCGGCTCACCCGCGCCGACCTGCTCGTCAAGGTGCTGCGCCCGGTCTTCCGCCGCGACCTCGCCCTCGGCTTCGGCTCCGGCATCACCTCGCTGTTCGCGACGTCCGCCGTCTGGGCGGCCGGCAGCACGGCCCAGCGCCGGGCCACCGCCGACGTCCTGCTCGCCGGCGGGCGCGCCTCGATCGTCCACCACGAGCTCGCCCACGCGAACGCCATCCTGCGCGACGAGTTCACCGCCGCCCCGCTGGCCGGCGGCGGCTTCTCCCTCAGCGGCCGCAAGGACGTCATCATCAACGCCGCCCGGGCGCAGGCCTACGTGGTCTACGCCCGGACCGACCGCGCCCGCAGCCCCCTCAGCCACTCCGTCCTCCTGCTCGACCCGGACGAGCTCACCGCCACGGGCGGGCTGGCCCGGCTGCCGCGCGTCCCCACCGCCGGCATGCGCGGATCCCTCTTCTCCGGACTGCGGTTCACCGACTGCGAGGTCCCGGAGGACGCCCTCGTCGGCCGCGTCGGTGAAGGCGTCGCCCTGGCGCTGCGCACGTACCAGGTCAACCGCTGCGTCATCGCCGCGACCGCCGTCGCCGCCGCCGGCACCGTCCTGCACTCCGCCGTACGGGCCGCCACCACCGGCCGCAGCCGCCCCGTCGCGCGCCGCTTCCACAAACCCCTCGCCGGGGTCTTCGCCGACCTGCTGGCCTGCGACAGCATGGCCACCGTCGCGCTGCGCGCCCTGAGCCTGCTGCCCGACCGCACCCACGTGCTCGCGGCGGCCGTCAAGTACGTCGTCCCCGACCTGCTCCGCGAGAGCCTGGAGGAGCTGGCGGCCGTACTCGGTTCGCGCGGCTACCAGCACGGCACGCCCGAGTACGGGGCGCTGGACAAGCTCTCGCGCGACCTGCCGGTCGCCGGCCTCGGGCACGCCGGGACCGCCGCCTGCCAGGCCGTGATCGTGCCCCAGCTGCGGGCGCTGGCCGAGCGGGCCTGGTTCAAGGAGGAGGAGCCGCCTTCCGAGTTGTTCCGCTCCGGAGCGAGCCTGCCGCACCTCGACTACCGGCTCCTGGGCATCGCTGACGGCGGGGACTTCCTCGCCGCGTCCCTCGTCGGGTCGGCCGCCCGGCTGGCGGAGGTCCGCGGGGTCGGCGGGCAGCTCGCCGTCCTCGCCGACCTGGCCGAGGCCTTCGTCACCGAACTGCGGGCGCTGCGCGAGCAGTGCAGGGCGATCCCGCAGGGCGCCGCCGCCCTCGCCGACCCCGCCTGGTGCGTGCTCAGCGACCGCTACGCCCTGGTGCTCGCGGCGGCCGCGATCCTGGGCACCTGGGAGGGCCAGGACGGCAGCGAGCCGTTCCTCGCCTCGCCCGCCTGGGCGGTGCTCGCGCTGACCCGGATCGGCGGCAGGCTCGGCATTCCGGTACCGGAGCTGCCCGACGACTGCCTCGGGCAGGTGCTGGAGGAACTCGTACGCCGCTACCGGGCGGGCCGCAGCTGCGACCTCGACGCCACCGAGCTGGCCCAGTGACCGGAAGGGACACGCGATGAACCGGAACAACTCACCGCTGCTGAGCGTGCCCGTGCACGCGGCGGGGCCCGACGGGCCGTGGGCGGAGGTGGCCGCGGGCATGACCCGGTGCGGCAACGCCTGCGCGTACACCACCTGGGAGGAGTGGCCGGCCGAGCCGGGCTCCCCGGCCGCGCTGCGGATCCTGCTGGGCCGCGACTGGGCGCGCTACCGGGACACGGCCGACGCCACCGCCCGGCACCGTTTCGTCGCCTCCCGGCTGGCGATCCGGTACACGGCCGCCGCCGCGCTGGGCTGCGGGCCCGCCGAGCTGGACCTCTCGTACAAGCCGGGGGGCCGCCCGTACCTGCGCGGATTCGACCAGATCGATCTGAGCCTGACGCACACCGACGACCTGATAGCGGTCGGCATCAGCCGCAACGGGCGCATCGGCGTCGACACCGAACCCGCCGACCGCAGGCTCTCCTTCGACCTGCTGCAGGACCAGGTCTGCACCCCGGCCGAGCGCGCCGAGCTCGCGGCGCTGGGGGAGCGCGGGCGGGCGGCCGGGATCCTGCGGCTGTGGACGCTGAAGGAGGCGTACACGAAGGCGCTCGGCCAGGGCCTGCGGATGGGCTTCTCCGAGTTCGGCTTCGCCACGGCGACCAGCGGTGAGACCGGGCTGCTCACCCCCGACGGCTCACCCGCCACGCACGGCGAATGGGCCTTCGGCACCTACCCGGTGGCCGGGCGCTACCTGCTCAGCGTCGCCTGCCACGACGCCGGGCTGGACACGTCGCGCGACAGCTCCGTGTCCACGATGCTCGACGAGGGCTTCGTCGGCATGGTGTCGGCGCTGCTCGATCCGGCCTGATCCGGCTTGATCCGGCCTGATCCGGCCTGATCCGGACGGCTGGCCTGAATCACCCTGAAAGCCGGGCAGTTCCACACGGAACTCGCCAACTTCCATGTGGAACAAGACATTCCATGGCTGGAGCCATGTCGTTTGACCAGTTTTTACCTTAGAATTGACCCCGACTTGACTCGCCCTTTTCGGAGGCGTTTCCGCAGCATGCTTTGAGGGTACGGGGAGGGGCGTATGGACGGCGCCATGACCGTGGTGATCGCGCCCGGCACACCGCTCGCACTCGACCTGCTCGGTCCCCTCGACGCCCCGCTCCTGGCCAGTGCCCTCGCCATGGCCGCGCCCTGCGGGCCGACGCTGCGCCGGCACACCGCGACCCACCACACGCTCCAGCTGACCTGCCGGCCCGGTGAACGGCCCGCCGGCCGGCCCGGCCTGGCCGGCCGGCTCGCGGACCTGCTCACCGACCCGGCCTCGGCCGACGGCCGCCCGGGCTGGTGGTCGGGCGTACTGGCCGCCCTGCCGCAGCAGCCCGCCCCGGGCCGGGAGGCGCACCCCGCCGGAGCGCCCGCCGGACTGCCCGCCTCCGCCCGCCAGCGCGAGGTGCTGCTCGACGCCATGACCGCCCCGCCCGGACCGCCGCTCCACCTCGGACAGCTGCACCTGCGCTGGTACGGGCCGCTGGACCGGCACCGGTTCGACGAGGCGTGGCAGGCGGTCGCCGACCGCGAGGCCGTGCTGCGCTCCGCGTTCGCACCCGGCCCCGGCCGGGGCGGCAGCGGGCCCGTCGTCGCCGTGCACGAGCGGGCCGAGATCCCGGTACGGCACGATCCGTACGAGCCCGACGGCGCGGCCGGCGGTTCGCCGGGGGGCTCGACGGGCGGGGTGGCCGGCGGTTCGACGGGCGGGGTGACGGGCGGGGCGGCCGGCGGTTCGACGGGCGGGGTGACCGGAGGGGCGGCCGCCTGGTCCGCCGTGCTCCGCGGCGAGCGCGAGCAGGCCTTCGACCTCGGCCGGCCCGGCCCGCTGCGCGTCCGCCGTGTCGACGCGGAGCCCGGCGCCCACGGCCCCGACGCCCGGATCGTCCTGACGTACCACCAGGCCCTGCTCGACGCCCCGAGCGTGCAGCAGCTGCTGCGTTCCTTCCTGCGGGCGTACGCGGCCGAGGGCCGCCCGGCGGGCGGCGAGCGCCGCCCGTCACTCCCCGACCACCTGCGCTGGCTGGCCGCCCGGGACCCGGGCCCGGCCCGGGAGTTCTGGTCCCGGGCCGCCCCGCTCGCCGGGGCCCGTACGCTGCCCGCGGTCCCGGCCGCGGACCGGCCGCCGGTCCCCGGCGGGGGCACGGGCCGCGGGTACGGCCGTGGGTACGGCCGCGCGGTGGAACGGCTCAACCCCACCGAGGCGGTACGGCTGCGGGGGTGGGCGGCCTCGTGCGGGGTCGCGGAGAGCACCGCCCTGCACGCCGCATGGGCCCTCCAACTGCACCGGGCGGCTTCGCCCGGTCCCGGCCTCGGCTCCGAGCCCGTCCCCGTCGCGTTCGGGGTGACCGTCTCCGGGCGCGGCATCGCCCTCGAAGGCGCCGACCGGCTGCCCGGCCCGCTCGGCAACCCGCTGCCGCTCTCCGTGGACGTGGACCCGGCGGCCCCGCTGGCCCGGCTGCTGACCGACCTGCGGGACCGGGCGCTGGGCCTGGCCGCGTACGAGTGGGTCTCGGCCGGGCAGATACGAGAGCAGGTACAGGAGCAGAGCGGGCGCTCCGAGGAAGAGAGCGGGCGCTCCGACGAGCGGAGCGGGAGTTCCGGGGAACCGACCGGCCGTTCCGGGGAACCGCCCCGGACCGAATCGCTGATCACCTTCGACCGGGTGCCCGCCCGCCCCGGGGCGGGCGCGAGCGGCGATCCGCTGGACGGGGAACTGGCCGCGGCCGACGTGCGCGTGGGCCCGCCGGAGGCCGTCGAGGCGTACACCGGGCTGCCGTTCGCCCTCACCGCCCGCCACGACCGCGCGGGCGGCCTCGTCCTGACCGCCGACAGCAGCCGGGCCCGGCTCGCCGACGCCGACGCGGCCCGGATCCTCGCCCAGACCGCGCTGCTGCTGCGCGAGCTCCCGGAGGCGGACCTCCACCGCGCCACCGTCGCCGACGCGCTGACGCTGCTCGACGGCCTGCCCGTGCCGGGCGCGGTGGCCGCGCCGCAGGCGGCCGCGCCCCGGCTGGTCACGCTGCGCCCCGCCGCGTACCCCGGCGCCGGGACGGTGCTGCTCGTACCGCCCCCGGACGCGCCGCCGGACTGCTACGCGGCGGTGGCGCGGGCGCACCGGGGGCTTCAGGCGCTGGTCACCCTCGATGCCCCGGCCGACGCCACGGCCTGCCTCACGGCGCTGCGGCCGGTCCTCGCCGCGGCCGGACCGCTGCTGCTGGGCTGCTTCTCCGGGGGCGGAGCCGTCGCGTACGAGGTGGCCGAACGGATCGGCGCACACGGCTGGCGGGCCCCGCTGGTGTCGATCGGCGGCACCGCCGACGGCAGCCGGGCTTCGGCCCAGGACCTGTCCCGGGCCCTGTGGGCGGCCGCCGGCCACGAGTCGTGACCGGCCGTTCGGGAGGAGGCGCGGTCAGCGGCAGAGGGCCGTGTCCACGAGGTGCTCGAAGCGCTTCATGGCCGCCCCGTCCGACGGCTTGGCGGTCACCGCGACGTTGACGGCGCGGCCGGTGGCGCTGACTCCGCCCCGGGTCTCGTACCCCGGGAAGCTGCCGCCGTGGCCCCAGTAGACGCCGCCGCAGGACAGCGGCGTGCTCACGAGCCCCAGTCCGTAGCGCGCGCGGGAGTCGAAGGGGTACCCGGCGGGGACGGTGGTGCGCATCTCGGCGAGCTGGGCCGCCGGCAGGAGGCCGCCGCCCAGGAGTTCGGTGAAGAACCGGTTGAGGTCGGAGTTGGTGGAGATCACCTGGCCCGCCGCCCAGCCCCAGGAGGGGTCCGTCTCCGTGATGTCGCGCAGCGGCGCGTCCGCCTCGTCCCGGTAGTAGCCCCGGGGGTGGGGTTCCCGGATGGTCGCGTCACCGGGGGCGGGGAAATAGGTGTGGCGCAGCCCGATGCGCTGGATGATGCGCCGGTCGATCTCCTGGGCGAGGGGGTGCCTGGTGACCTTCTCCACGATCAGGCCGGCCAGTACGTAGTTGGTGTTGCTGTACGCCCACTGCTCGCCGGGGCCGGATTCGGCCTTGTACCGGAGGGCGAACGCGACGAGCTCGCGCGGCTCGTAGTACCGGGGCTGGATGTCGGCCTTGGTGTAGTCGGGGAGCCCGCTGGTCTGCTGGAGGAGCTCGCGGACGGTGATGCGGCGGCCGTCGATGCCCTCCCCGCGTACGAGGCCCGGCAGATAGGTGTCGACCGTGGCGTCGAGGCGGATCCTTCCCTCGCCGACCAGTTGCAGTACGACCACCGAGGTGAACGTCTTGGTGTTGCTGCCGACCCGCACCTGCCCGTCCCGGGGCACCTTCGAGCCGGTGGCCAGGTCGCCGACGCCCGCGGTGTACGTACGGGTGCGGCCATCGGGGCCGGTGACGCTCGCCAGAGCGGCGGGCAGGCCGTCGTCCCGCACCAGCGCGTCCAACCCCTGCTGGACGGTGTCCGGCCGGGTGGCGGCGAATGCCGCCGACGGCGCCAGTGCGCCGATCGCCAGGACACCGGCGGCCAGGGCCGTCGCGACCGTGGCGGCTCTGCGCCGACCACCCGGCTGCCGCTGCCGCTGCCGCTGCCACCGGGACGGACGAAACGTCTGCGACGGCGATTCCTGCTCACGCACGGGCCAACTCCTACGGAATCATGGGGAAACCAGCGGTATGTGCCGGTCCCAGCATGTCCGGATGCGGCCGGGCGGGACGATCCCGCCACCCACCCGCTCCGAGGTGGGGCTAACCCCCGATGCGCGTGGGTGATACACCCGTACGGGTGGCCGGTGCATGCGTCCCGGAGCGGATCTGTCAGGGTGGTGGGCCATGTGGGCCGTCAGGGTCCTGTGATGCGAGAGGGGAACGTCATGACCGAGGCCGAACTCAAGGCGCTGTTCGACGAGATCGACACGGACGGCGACGGGCGGATCAACATCGTCGAACTGGCCGAGGGGTTCAAGGCCGAGGGCGGCCAGGGACACCTCGCGGAAGAGGTCAGGAAGGCCATGGCGGCCGACGCGAACGGTGACGGGGTCCTCGACTTCGAAGAGTTCAAGACCCTGCTGAAGTAGCGGCGTCCCGGACAGCCCCCGCCGGTCCCGGCAAGGGACCGTACGGGGGCTGACGCGTGTCCGGCGCGGCCCGGCTACGCGCGGCGGCGGGGGCGGACGGGCCGGAGGGAGAGGGCGATCAGGAGGGCCGCCGCCGCGAAGGCGGCGCCCGCGGTGAAGCCCGCGGACATGGTGTCCGAGAAGTCGGCGTGTCCCGCGGAGGCGGTCACCATCAGGGCGATGCACAGCGAACCGCCCACCGACTGAAGGGCGTTGAGCACCGAGGCAGCCGAGCCCAGTTCCTCGGGGCGCAGCCCCGACGTGGCGAGCACGGTCGGCGGGATCACGCAGAAGGCCATGCCCGCGCCCAGCAGGACCAGCGCGGGCAGTATGCCCGTCAGATACGCGTCGCCGGGCCCGAGGACCGACAGCCACAGGTTCTCGGCGACCAGCGCGGCCGTGCCGATCGCCATCATCGGCTTCGGGCCGATCGCCCGCTCCACCCGTACGCCCACACCGGCCATGGCGGCCATCGTCACCGGCACCGGGAGCAGGCCGAACGCCGCCTCCAGCGGGGACCAGCCGTGGTGCTGCTGGAAGAACTGGCTCAGGAAGAAGTAGGCCCCGATCAGGCCGCCCGGCAGGACCAGCATGCTGGAGAAGGCCAGCGCCCGGTCCCGGTCCCGGAAGAGCCCGAGCCGGACGATCGGCTCGGCGGCGCGGCGCTGCGTAGCGACGAACACGGACAGCAGTACCAGGCCGGCGAGGAGCGGACCGGCGACGAGGACGTCGGTCCAGGGGTGTTCGGCCGCCTGCGACAGCCCGTACACGAGCGCGGCGGCGCCGAGCGCGGAGAGCAGCGCGCCGCGCAGATCGAAGCGGCCGCGGATCCGCTCGGTCTCGGTGATCACCCGCGGAGCGAGCAGTACGATCGCCAGACCCATCGGGACGTTGAGCAGCAGCACCCAGCGCCAGGAGCCCGCCGAGGTCAGCGCGCCCGCCAGCAGCAGGCCTCCGGCGGTGGAGGCCGCGCCCACCGCGGTGCAGACGGCGATGGCCCGCTTGCGGGCGGGCCCTTCCGCGAACGTGCTCAGCATCAGCACGAACCCGTTGGCCGCGGCGCACGCGGCGCCGGCGCCCTCCACGGCGCGTACGGCGATCAGCAGTTCACCGCTCGGGACCACCGCCCGCACCGCGGCGGCGGCCGTGAACAGCGCGACGCCCGCGACGAAGACCTTGCGCCGCCCCAGGATGTCGCCGGCCCGGCCGCCGAGCAGCAGCAGGCCGCCGAAGGCCAGCAGGTAGGCGCCGATGACCCAGGACGCGGCGAGCGCCGACAGCCCCAGGTCGGCCCGGATGCCGGGTAGCGCGATGTTCATGATGGGGTCGTCGAGCTGGATCATCGCGTTGCAGCCCGCGATGACCGCGAGCGCGAGCCCGGGCCGCGAACGGCGCGCGGACCGCGCGCCGGCCGGGGCCGCGGCGGGACGCTCGGTGACGGACGCGGACATGCACTGCCTCCCACGTGATGGCGTGACGACTTGAAGACTTGAGGACTTGTCGATGTGAAGCCCTCACGCTCCCAAGAAGCACTGGAGAAACACTGCACTCCGGAACGAGGCCCGTCGCTCAACGGAGCCGGGCCTGCGCCCGGGTCCCGCAGCTTCCGTGACCGCGCAGGCGGCACAGCACCCGCTTCACGACCCACGGACGCCCGCCCGCCACCCCGCTCCCGGAACAAGGAGGGGTTGCTGGGGCACTGTGAGGATGCGACGGTCGGCAGTGCTTCATCGCGAGAGTAACGACGTTCACGAAACCGTCAGCGGCAACACCGGGGTGATTCCACGATCAGGACGAGTTTCTCCGCAGGTCGGATGCCGCCTTCCCACCGGCGGGCCAGAGAGCAACTTCTTGAATCACCACCCGACGGTGACCGCGATGACCACCACTTCCCCGGGCTTGTCGACCCTCTCTGGCCATTTCGCAATCCGAGGAAAGAGAGGAAGATGCCATCAGTGTTTCCTGAGTACATCGATCAGTTTTCCCAACTCAACTGCAGCCAGAGTTGGATCAGCTGTCGTAAGAAACACCTTGGCTTCGCCCGACCAAGCATCCGAGATGACAGCATAAACCCCATCGGAACCGACGGATACCGCCGGCCATCGATCCGCCGGGGCTGACTTCCAAACCTCCTGACTGTGGTACGCCACGAGGCAGTTCATCGCCAGGCTTGGGTACACCTCACGGAGGGAAGGAAGGTCGGACGCAGCCCGAAGCAACGGCCAGAGCAGCGGCTCAAACCAGCTTCCTTCCGGGTGCGGTGGGGCGTATTCGGCAAGCAATTTCACCCAATCGCTCTCAGGTTCCAAGGAGCACGCCCTTCGCTCTCAACACGGCGCCGACCCGTTATGGAAGGTGGCGATTGGATCTAATTGTCGACTTTCTCTCGATCGGGCAAGGATCCGCCGGATTCGATTCCACGACCTACGGCGTTCCACCGCCACTCTCCTCCTGGAGCAAGGCGTCGAACTCGTCGTAATCAAAGAGCTCCTCGGCCACGCCCACATCGGCGTCACCGCCACCGTCTACGCCCACGTCAGACTCCGCTTCCAACGCGACGCCATCGACCTCCTCGGCCGCACCCTCCACAGCCCGACCGAAAGCACCTCCGAAACGTCAGTACCGACCTACCGCCTTGCGCACCGGCCGTCCGCTGACGTTGTCTCAACTACTGCCGTCAGACACCCCAGCGGCCCCACAAGAAACGAATCCGCTGGGGCCGCCGCGACTTACCGACACGCTAACTCTCACGCCCGCGTGCAGACCTCGGTTCAATCCTCAATAACATTCGGGCGCCGCAAGTTTGACCATCGTTCGTCAATTTTACGGCAGGTTGTGCCAAGGATGGCCGCACTGCCCCCTGCAAGATGTCTCTCTGCGGCGAGTATCGGCGACGCTAAACGCAGATACGAGAACCCGAAACGCCTTCAGGTATTCGTCGACAGGAAGATTGACGATCTTCCCCATTCGCGCACGGGCTGGCTCCATGGTGATCATTACCGCGGGGTTGGCCGTGGGCTTGACTCCCGATCGCGCCACGCCTGCGCGGCCATCTTCTGCTGTCGTGTGGGCCTGCATCGCGTAACGAACGACCTCCCTCAGCACCTCCTTCTGTGCGGCTTGAGAGAGGGAGGAGAACCAGATGGCACCATCGTCCAGCTGGCGGAGGCCTTGCGCGATCTCATTGATGATTCGCTCAGACTCTTTCATGGATTGTAACTCTGCCAGAAGTCTCTTCCTCGACGGCTGTCCTCTCCAGCCCCTGTCCCTCGGGGAAGAGAATTCTTCACGCCGTGTCGCTTCCTTGACGGACCATCCAGGACGAAGTCCCAGTCGGATTCGTGACCAAACCCGTTCGGATTATGCAGAGTTCGACGACCCTTCGCTCTGCTGCCAACCGCAATGATTGGATGACCGAGTTTATCCGCGGCATTCTGAATGCGTTTGGCATCATTCGGGCTCATGTCAGCCTCAGACCACGTTCGGGCACCTTCGCCGCAGTTATGGACGAGGACCGGCGTGGCGCCTGCGAGCACATAGTACGTGTGGAAGTCGTTGACGGTGGTGCCGCCGATGAAGCCGTCGTCGTCGCTCCGTCGGGGTGGCCGGAGTCCTTGCGGGTCTTGTTGGTGTCGCTGGTGACGCGGCCGTACGCGTCGTACGTCGAGGTGGAGTTGAGGCGGTACACCGGCTTGCCCGCAGCGTCGTACTTTTCCAGGACCGAGGTGCCGGTCTGGTCCGCGGTGGCGCCGGCCTGTCCGGCGGGCAGACCATCGAAGGAGGCGAGGGTGTCGCCGACGCTGTTCGCGGCCGTGGGGGTCTGCCCGCAGGCGCCCGAGAGAACCAGGGTGCGGGAGGCCAGCTCGGTGAGGGCGCCGCCGGGGCCGGTCGCGTACTCGAACGTGGTGCACAGGCGGTGGTCGGGCCGGGACAGGTCGCTCTTGTCATCGACCTTGGTCGGGCGGGAGAAGAGGGTGTCGTCGTACTCGGAGGTGCGCTCGCTGACGCGCCAGGTGGTTCCGTCCGCCAGCTTGGCGCGGCTGGTGACCTTGGCCGTGTTCTGGGCGCGGGCGGTGATGGCGGGCAGGTCGCCGGACTGGGCGCGGGTCGCGGTGACGTTCTTGCCGAGCCAGGGGGTGGTGACCTCGTCGGCCGCGACGGTTCCGCCGTCGCGGTCGTAGGTCTGCGTCTGGCGGACCCGTCCGGACAAGACCTCCTCGTCCTTGATCTGGCCGCCCTGGGCGTCGTCGACGGTGACGCTGCGCTTGGTGCCGTCGGCGAGGACGTCGCCGTCCATGCCGCGCAGGTACGTGGACACGCTCTTGGTGCGCGGGGCCTCGGCCGCGTTGCCGTTGCCGGTGCGGGTGGTGACCGTGGCGAAGCCGCGGAACTGGTCCCACGTACGGGTCTTGGGGTCGGCGAACTCGGAGTCGTTGCGGTGCCCAGGCCCTTGAGCACTCCGGCACCTTGTAGACCACGTTGATCAGGCCGCCGGCTCGGTGGTGATCTTCTGGACACGGGGCCGGTAGTAGCGGGGCGCCGAGGCGTCCGTACCGTCCGGGCGTCGTACGACACCATCGACGCGGTTGGGGATCTGCAGCGCCCCGAAGGAGACGGCGGGTGCCGGAACGCGACGGCCGCCTTGCCCCGTTCGGGGGAGGCGGCCGTCGGGTTGCTTCGGGCTACTGGAAGATCTCCTCGCCGTCGAGGATGTCGAACAGTTCCTCCGCCGTGGCGGCGCTCAGGTCGTCTTCGGGGGACTCGGCGCCGAACAGGAGCTCGCGCAGGTGCGCGGCGAGCTTGACCGGGGACGGGTAGTCGAAGATCAGGGTGGGCGTCAGGCGGGAGCCGGTGAGGGCGCCCAGGCGGTTGCGGAGTTCCAGGGCCGTCAGCGAGTCGAAGCCGAGGTCCAGGAAGCCGCGGTCCGCGCGTACCGCGTCCTGGCCGGCGTGGCCCAGTACGGCGGCGGCGTGCGCGCGTACGACGTCCAGCAGTTCCTGTTCGCGCTCCTTGGCGGGGAGGGCGGACAGGCGCTCGACCAGCGCCGCGGGGTCGGTGCCGCGGTCGGCGGCCCGGGTCGTGGAGCGGGTGGGCTGGGGGACCAGGCCCTTGAGGAGTGCCGGGAGGTCGTCCGCGCGGGTGCGGAGCGTCGCCGTGTCCACGCGGAGGGGGACCAGGGACGGGCGGCCCTTGGTGTGGGCCGAGGTGAAGAGCTGGAGGGCCTCTTCGACCTCCAGGGCCGGGAGGCCGCGCGCCGCCATCAGGCGGATGTCTTCCTCGATGGACTCGGTGAGGCCCGTCCTGGCGGCCCAGAGACCGAACGCCAGCGACTGGGCCGCGAGGCCCTGCGCGTGGCGGTACGTCGCGAGGGCGTCGAGGAAGGTGTTCGCCGCCGCGTAGTTGGCCTGGCCGGCGGCCAGGGTGAGGCCGCCCGCCGAGGAGATCAGCGTGAACAGGGCCAGCGGCAGGTCGCGGGTCTGTTCGTGGAGGTGCCAGGCCGCGTCGGCCTTCGGGGCGAGGACGGCGCCGAGGCGGTCGGCGTCCATCGTCGCGATCAGGCCGTTGTCGCCCGTGCCCGCCGCGTGGACCACACCGGTCAGCGGGTGCGCGGCGGGGATCCCGGCGAGCAGGGCCGCGACCGCCTGCGGGTCGGAGACGTCGCACGCGGTGACGGTGGCCTCGGCGCCGAGTACGGCGAGTTCCGCGGCCAGTTCGGCCGCGCCCTCCGCGTCGGGGCCGCGCCGGCTGGTCAGGACGAGGTGGCCCGCGCCGTGCTCGGTGACCAGGTGACGGGCCAGGTGGGCGCCGATGCCGCCCGTGCCGCCCGTGATGAGGACCGTGCCCTCGGGATCGAGCGCCGGAGTGCCGGTGCCGGTGGTGGTGGCCGTGCCGGTGGTGGTGGCCGTGGCCGTCGCCGTGCCGGTGGCGGTGGCGTCCGTCACCGGGACCAGGCGCGGGATACGGAGTTCGGACCCGCGTACCGCGCTTTCCGGCTCTGCCGACGCGATGACCGCGGCCAGGCCGTCGAAGCCGCTGCCGCCCGCCGGGAGGTCGGCGAGCTGGATCCGGCCCGGGTTCTCCGCCTGGGCGGCGCGTACGAGACCCCACACCGGGGCCTGCACCACGTCGACGGTCTCCCCGGCTCCGGCGGCCACCGCACCGCGGGTCGCCACGACCAGCGTGGCCCGCTCGAACCGCGGGTCGGCCAGCCACTCCTGGACGGCGGTGAGGGTGTCGCCCACCGTCGCGCGCACGGCAGCCGGGACCGGGCCGTCGGCCCGGGGGACGGGGAAGACCACCGCGCCCGGCACCGGGCCCGCGGGCACCTCGTCCCACACCTGGAACGCGGAGCCGGCGGCCGGCGCCGCCAGTGCACGCCAGCCGATCTCGAACAGGGTGTCCGGCTGTCCGCCGCCGAGCTGTTCCGGCGAGACCGGACGGAACGTCAGCGAGCCGATGGAGGCCACCGGGGCGCCGCTGCGGTCCGCGAGGTCCAGCGACAGGTTGTTCTCCCCGTGCTTGGTGATCCGTACCCGCAGCGAGGTGGCGCCGACCGCGTGCAGGGACACGTCCGACCAGGAGAACGGCAGCTCCGTCTGCTCCTCCCCGGTGACGCCCTCACCGACCCCGAGCGCGTGCATCGTGGCGTCGAGGAGGGCCGGGTGGACGCCGAAGAGCGCGGCTTCGTCGTGCGCCTCCTCGGGCAGTTCGATCTCGGCGTACACCGAGTCGCCCTCGCGCCAGGCGGCCTTGAGCCCCTGGAACACCGGCCCGTAGTCGTAGCCCTGCCGGAAGAGGAGCTCGTACGCGTCGCTCACGCGCACCTCCTCGGCACCGGCCGGCGGCCACGCGACGAGGTCGGCGCCGGTGGCGCCGGTGGTGGCGGGCGCGGTACCGAGCAGGCCCTCGGCGTGCAGCAGCCACGGGGTGCCGGGCAGCGCGTCCTGGTGCCGGGAGTGGATGCGGATCGTACGGCGGCCCAGGTCGTCGGGGCCGACGGAGACCTGGAGGGCGACCCCGCCGCGCTCCGGCAGTACGAGCGGCGCCTGGAGGATGAGCTCCTCCAGGGCCGGGTAGCCGACCTGCTCACCGGCGTGCAGGGCGAGTTCGACGAAGCCGGTGCCGGGCAGCAGCACGGTGCCCAGGACGTCGTGGTCGGCCAGCCAGGCGTGGGTGTCGACGGAGAGGCGGCCCGTGAAGGTCACCCCGTCCGTGTCCGGGGAGGGGATGACCGCGCCGAGCAGGGGGTGGCCGGCGGGGGTCAGGCCGAAGGCGGAGGCGTCGCCGCCGAGCGGGTTCTCGATGATCCAGTACCGCTCCCGCTGGAACGGGTACGTGGGCAGGGCCACGGGCCGGGCCGCGGTGCCCTGGTAGAAGGCGGCCCAGTCGATCCGGGCGCCCGCGGCGTGCAGGTGCGCCAGCGCGGTCAGCAGGGTGCGGGACTCGGGGCGGTTCTTGCGCAGCACCGGCTCGATGATCGCGTCGTCCGCGTCCAGCGTCGTGCGGGTGAGCGCGGTCAGGATCGCGTCGGGGCCCAGCTCGATGAACCGGTTGACGCCCTTCGCCGCCAGGGTCCGGACGGCGTCCGTGAAGCGGACCGCCTCGCGGACGTGGCGCACCCAGTAGGCGGGCGAGGCCAGATCGGCGTCCGTGGCGAGCCGGCCGGTCACGTTCGAGACGATGGGGATCAGCGCCGGCCGGTACGCCACGCTCTGCGCGACCAGGTGGAACTCGGCCAGGGCCGGCTCGACCAGCGGGGAGTGGAAGGCGTGCGAGACGCGCAGCCGGGTCGTCTTGCGGCCCCGGCCCCCGAACTCCCCGGTGATCGCCTCGACGGCGTCCTCCGTACCGGACACCACGATGGAGCGGGGGCTGTTGATCGCGGCGATGCCGACGGTGTCGGAGACGTACGGGAGGACTTCTTCCTCGGTGGCTTCGATCGCGGCCATGGCTCCGCCTGCGGGCAGTGCCTGCATGAGGCGGCCGCGTGCGGTGACGAGGCGGGCGGCGTCCTCCAGGGAGAGGACTCCGGCGACGTGGGCCGCGGTGATTTCGCCGATGGAGTGGCCGGCCAGGAAGTCGGGCCGTACGCCCCAGGATTCGACCAGCCGGAAGAGCGCGGTCTCGATGGCGAAGAGGGCGGGCTGGGTGTAGGCGGTGCTGTTGAGCAGCGTCTCGTCCGAGCCCCAGATCACCTCGTACAGCGGGGTGTCGAGGTACGTGTCCACGGCCGCGACGACCTCGTCGAAGGCGCGGGCGAACACCGGGAACGCGGAGTGCAGTTCGCGGCCCATGCCCAGGCGCTGCGCGCCCTGGCCCGTGAACAGGAAGGCCGTGCGGCCGTCGCGGACCTGGTCCTCCACCACACCCGCGTCGGCGATCGTGCCCTCGGCGAGGGCCGACAGGCCGGAGAGGAGCTCCTCGCGGTCCGCGCCGACGACGACCGCGCGGTGCTCGTGCGGGGTCCGGGTGGTCGCGGTGGAGTAGCCGAGGTCGGTGAGCGCGAGCTCCTCGTCCGCGCTGACGCGGGCGTGCAGCTGCGCGGCCTGGTCGGTCAGCGCCCGTGCGGAGCGGCCCGACAGGACGACCGGGACCAGCGGGAGTTCGCGCGTCCCGCCCTCGGTCGCGGCGGCCTCCGGGGCGGGGGCCTCCTCCAGGATGACGTGGACGTTCGTACCGCTCAGGCCGAACGAGGACACGCCCGCGCGGCGCGGGCGCTCGCCCGCCGGCCAGTCGACGGCCTCGGTCAGCAGCCGGACGTTGCCCGACTCCCAGTCCACGTGCGGAGTCGGCTCGTCCAGGTGGAGGACCTTGGGCAGCAGGCCGTGGCGCAGTGCCTGCACCATCTTGATGACTCCGCCGACCCCGGCCGCGGCCTGCGTGTGGGCCAGGTTGGACTTGAGCGAGCCCAGGTAGAGCGGCTTGTCGCCGGCGGGCCGGCGGCCGTACGTGGCCAGTACGGCCTGTGCCTCGATCGGGTCGCCCAGCGTCGTGCCGGTGCCGTGGGCCTCGACGGCGTCGACGTCGGCGATGGTGAGGCCGGCGTTCTCCAGGGCGCTGCGGATGACGCGTTGCTGGGAGGGGCCGTTGGGGGCGCTCGTGCCCGTTGCGGCGGGCGTCGGAGAGCTTCTCCAGGACGATGACGCCGACGCCCTCCGAGCAGCCGGTGCCGTCCGCGTCGGCCGAGAAGGACTTGCAGCGGCCGTCGGCGGCCATGCCGCGCTGGTGGCTGAAGTAGAGGAACATGTCCGGCTCGGTCATCACGGTGACCCCGCCGGCCAGGGCGAGCGTCGACTCGCCCGAGCGCAGCGACTGGGCCGCCAGGTGCATGGCGACCAGCGAGGAGGAGCACGCCGTGTCGATCGTCAGGGCCGGGCCCTCCAGGCCCAGGCTGAACGCGACCCGGCCGGTGACCAGGCTGCCGTCGCTCGTACCGGGACCGTAGTCGTGGTACATCACGCCGCCGAACACGCCCGTCTTGCTCTTGCGGAGCGTGTGCGGGGCGATGCCCGCGCTCTCGATGGCCTCCCAGGAGGCCTCCAGCAGCAGCCGCTGCTGCGGGTCGAGGGTCAGGGCCTCGCGCGGGGAGATCCCGAACAGGGCCGCGTCGAAGTCGCCGGCGTCGTAGAGGAAACCGCCCTCGCGGGTGATCGTCCTGCCGAGCTTGCCCGGCTCCGGGTCGTACAGGGCGTCGGTGTTCCAGCCGCGGTCCTCGGGGAACGCGGAGACGCCGTCGCGGCCCTCGGCCACGAGCCGCCACAGATCGTCCGGGCTGTTGACGCCGCCGGGGTACCGGCAGGCCATGCCCACGATCGCGATCGGCTCGCCGGCCCGGTCGGCCTCCTCGGCCAGCTCGCTGTTCTCCCGCTTCAGCCGCTCGTTGTCCAGCATGGACTGTCTGAGAGCGGTGACGAGTTGTTCCACTGATGCTTCCACGATGACCTCAGCCCTCGTTCGAATTCGGTTCGGCGGACGCAAGCGCGGCACGCACCAGGTCGTCGATGTTCATGCTCTTGATCTCTTCGCTCCGGTCGGCGGTCTGCGGGGCGGCAGGCGCACCGGACGCGGCCGGTGCGGCCGTCGCCCCCTGCTGCTCCACCGGGCCGGCGAGCCTGAGCAGCGCGTCCAGGAGACCCGCCTCTCGCAGTGCGGTGACGGGGATCGAGGCGAGCGCCTCGCGGATGGAGTGGTCGTCCTGGGCGGCGGCGGCCGCCGGCTCGGGCTCCGCGACGTCCTCGATGGCCGGGAGGATCTCCTCCAGGAGGAACTCGGCCATCACGACGGGGCTCGGGTAGTCGAACATCATGGTCGCCGGCAGGCGCATCCCCGTCGCGGTCTGGAGCCGGTTGCGCAGGTCGATCGCGGCCAGCGAGTCGAGCCCCAGGTCCGTGAAGCCCTTGTTGACGTCGATGGTGTCGGGGTCGCTGTGGCTGACGGCCGCCACCTGGGCCCGGATCAGGTCCAGGACCGCCGGCTCCCGGTCGGCGGGCCGCATCCGGGCCAGCCGCTCCTCCAGCGACAGCGAACCGGCCGCCGAGGCGGCGGCCGCGGCCGCCACCGCCGGAGCCCGTACGTCCTGGCGCTGCTGCGGCGCCGGCTCGGCCTTCAGCACGTCCCGCAGGAGCACCGGGGCCGCGCCGGGGTTCGCGCCGCGCGCCGCGTTGTCGACGCGGATCGGGGCGATCATCACCTCGTCGAGGGTCATCGCCTCGTCGAAGAGCTGCAGCCCCTCGGCCGTCGGGAGCGCCGGCAGGCCCAGCGACTTCATCCGGCCGAGGTCGGAGTCGGTGACCCCGCCGCCCAGTCCGGTCTTCGTCTCCCACAGGCCGAACGCCAGCGAGGTGGCGGGCAGTCCGAGCGAGCGGCGGTGGGCGGAGAGCCCGTCCAGGAAGCGGTTGGCCGCCGCGTAGTTGCCCTGTCCGGCGCCGACGACGAGTCCGGCGCAGGAGGAGAAGAGGACGAAGGCCGTCAGGTCCAGGCCGAGCGTCGCCTCGTGCAGGTGCCAGGCGGCGTCCGCCTTCGGCCGCAGTACGGCGTCGACCTGCCGCGCCGTCAGCTGCGCGGTCAGCGCGTTGTCCATCAGGGCCGCGGCGTGCACGACCGCGGTCAGCGGCTGCTCGGCCGACACGCCGGCCAGCAGCGCGTCCACGGCGCCGCGGTCCGACACGTCGCAGGCGACGACCGACACCTCGGCCCCGAGCCCGGCCAGTTCGGCGCTCAGCTCCCGGGCGCCCGGCGCGTCCGGGCCGCGGCGGCTGGTGAGCAGCAGGTGGCGCACGCCGTGCTCCGCCACCAGGTGGCGGGCGGTGATGGCGCCGAGGCCGCTCGTACCGCCGGTGATCAGTACGGTGCCCTCCGCCGACCAGGGCAGGTCGGAGGCGACCTGGCTGGAGGCGATCCGGGCCAGGCGCGGGACCTTGACCTCGCTGCCGCGTACGGCCGCTTCCGGTTCCCCGGTCAGGGCGATCGCGGGCAGCACCTGGTGGGCGGCGGCCGAGCCGTCGGTGTCCACCAGCAGGAAGCGTCCCGGGTTCTCCTCCTCCGCCGAGCGCAGCAGCCCCCATACGGGCGCCTGCGCCAGGTCGACGGCGTCGGTGTCCTTCGCCCGGACCGCGCCGCGGGTGACCACGGCGAGGCGGGAACGGCCGAAGCGGGGCTCCTCCAGCCAGTCCCGCAGGACGTCGAGGACGGCGCCGGTCACGGACCGGACCGCGTCCGGGACCTCGCCCTCGCCGGCCGGTACGGGCAGCACGACCACCTCGGGCAGCTGCGCGCCGCCGTCGAGTGCCGCGGCGAGCGCCCCGAGATCGGGGTACGCGGCCAGGCCCTCGCCGAAGGTGTGGTCGGAGCCGCCGAGGACCGCCCAGCGTTCGGCGACCGCCGAGGCGCTGGCGCCCAGCGGCAGCTGGTTCCACACCAGGTGGAACATCGACGAGCGCTCGCTCTGGCCGGCGGCCGCGGCGGCGTTGACGCGGGCCGCCGTGACCGGGCGGACCACCAGGGAGTCGATGGTCGCGACCGGAGTGCCGCGCAGGTCGGACAGCTCGATCCGGACGGCGTCCGAACCCTGCGACTTGTGCGACTCCACCGCGGTGATCCGGCCCCGCAGCTGGGAGGAGCCGGCCGCGTGCAGGGTCACTCCGGCCCAGGCGAACGGGAGCTGGGTGCCTCCGACGTCCTGCGGCCGGCGCCCGTCCATGAAGTCGGTCGCGCTCAGCGAGCCGTCGAGGATCGACGGGTGGATGCGGTAGGCGTGGCCCACCGCGAGGTCGTCCTCGGGCAGCGACACCTCGACGAAGGTCTCCTTGCCGCGCGTCCAGATCCCGCGCAGGCAGCGGAACATGGGCCCGTATCCGTAGCCCTGGCCGGTGAGGTAGTCGTACACCCCGGAGATGTCGACCTCCTCGGCGCCCTCGGGCGGCCAGACCCCGGTCCCGACCCCGAACGATTCGGGGGCCGGCGGGTGCTGGGCGCCGGGAGCCAGGACACCGCTCGCGTGCCGCGTCCACGGCGTGTCCGCCGGGCCGTCGTCGGGACGCGAGTACACCGCGAGGGAGCGGCGGCCGGTGGCGTCGGCCGCGTCGACGGTGACCTGGATGGCCAGGCCGCCGCCGTCCTCGCGCATCGGCATCAGCGCCTCGATGGTCAGCTCGTCGATGACGTCGCAGCCGACCTCCTCACCCGCGCGGATGGCGAGTTCGACGTATCCGGTGCCGGGCAGGAGCACGGTCCCCAGGACGTCGTGGTCGGCCAGCCAGGCGTGGGTCTTCACCGACAGGCGGCCGGTCAGGACCACGCCTCCGGCCTCCGGCGAGACCACCACCGCGCTCAGCAGCGGGTGCTGGGCCGGCTGCTGGCCCATGCTGGTGACATCCCCGGCCGGGGCCGGGGCGGGGGCGTCGAGCCAGTACGGACGGCGCTCGAAGGCGTACGTCGGCAGCTCGACCGGCCGCGCGCCGGACCCGGCGTGGAAGGCCGTCCAGTCCACGGCCGTGCCGGTGGCGTGGAGCCGGGCGAGGGCGGCCAGCAGGGTGCGCGCCTCGGGCCGGTTCTTGCGTACGGCCGGCTCGATGACGGCGTCCGCGCCGTCGAGGATGTTCTGCGCGAGGGCGGTGAGGACCGCGTCGGGGCCGAGCTCCAGGAAGGTCCGGACGCCCTTGGCGGCGAGGTGCTGGACGGTGTCGGAGAAGCGGACCGCCTCGCGCAGGTGACGGCTCCAGTAGTCGGGGGTGCCCCAGTCCTCGCTGATCGCGCCGTGGACCCCGGCCACGACCGGGATCCGCGGCTCGTGCCGGGTCACGGACTCGGCCACCAGGTGGAACTCGGCGAGCGCCGGGTCCATCAGCGGGGAGTGGAAGGCGTGCGAGACACGGAGCCGGGTGCTCTTGCGGCCCTGCTCGGTGAAGGCGGCCCGGATCGCCTCGACGGCCTCCTCCGTGCCGGACACCACGATCGAGCGCGGGCTGTTGATCGCCGCGATGCCGACCTCCTCGCCCAGGTACGGGAGGACCTCGGGCTCCGTGGCCTCGATCGCGGCCATGGCTCCGCCTGCGGGCAGCGCCTGCATCAGGCGGCCGCGGGCCGTGACCAGCAGGGCCGCGTCCTCCAGGGAGAGGACCCCGGCCGCGTGCGCGGCCGTGATCTCGCCGATGGAGTGGCCGGCCAGGAAGTCCGGCCGCACGCCCCACGAGGTGACGAGCCGGAACAGCGCCGTCTCGATCGCGAAGAGGGCGGGCTGGGTGTAGGCGGTGCTGTTGAGCAGCTCCTCATCCTCGCCCCAGATGACCTCGTACAACGGGGTCCGCAGGTACGGGTCCACCGCGGCGGCGACCTCGTCCAGGGCCTCGGCGAACACCGGGAACGCGGCGTGCAGTTCACGGCCCATGCCCAGGCGCTGCGCGCCCTGGCCCGTGAAGAGGAACGCGGTCGCGCCGTCCGCGCGGCTGCCGGTGACGGCGTCCGCGGACTCCACGCCCCCGGCCAGCTTCGCCAGCTCCCGCAGCGCGCCCTCGCGGTCGTCGGCGAGGACCACCGCGCGGTGGTCCAGCGCCGCCCGGGACGCCACCAGCGAGTAGCCGACGTCGGCCAGGGACTGCTCCGGGTGGGCCTCCAGGTGGGCGCGCAGCGCCTCGGCCTGCCGGGGCAGGGCCTTCGCGCTCTTCGCCGACACCGCCAGGGCGACCGGCACACCGGCCGCGGGCGTGACCGCCACCGGCTCCGCGTCCGCCGTGGCCTGCGGGGCCTCTTCGAGGATGACGTGGGCGTTCGTACCGCTCAGGCCGAAGGAGGAGACACCCGCACGGCGGGGGCGGCCGCCGGCCGGCCACTCGACCGGCTCGGTCAGCAGCCTGACGTTGCCCTCGGTCCAGTCGACCTGCGGCGAGGGCTCGTCCACGTGCAGCGTCTTCGGCAGCACGCCGTGGCGCAGCGCCTCCACCATCTTGATCACACCGCTGACACCGGCCGCCGCCTGCGCGTGGCCGATGTTCGACTTGATCGAGCCGAGCCACAGCGGCTTGTCCTCGTCACGGCCCTGGCCGTACGTGGCGAGCAGCGCCTGGGCCTCGATCGGGTCGCCGAGGCGGGTGCCCGTGCCGTGGCCCTCGACGGCGTCCACATCGGCCGTCGTGAGGCCGGCCGCGGCCAGCGCCTGCTGGATGACCCGCTGCTGGGACGGCCCGTTGGGGGCGGTGAGGCCGTTGGAGGCGCCGTCCTGGTTGATGGCGCTGCCCCGGATCACGGCGAGCACCGGGTGGCCGAGCCGCTCCGCGTCGGAGAGGCGCTCGACGAGGAGCAGGCCGATGCCCTCCGCCCAGCCGGTGCCGTCGGCGGCCCCCGCGAAGGCCTTGGAGCGGCCGTCGGCGGCGAGCCCGCGCTGCTGGCTGAAGTCGACGAACAGGTCCGGCGTCGGCATGACGGTCACACCGCCGGCCAGCGCCATCGTGATCTCACCGGAGCGCAGCGCCTGGCAGGCCATGTGCAGGCTGACCAGCGAGGAGGAGCACGCGGTGTCGACGGTGACGGCCGGGCCCTCCAGACCGAGCGTGTACGCGACGCGGCCCGAGGCGATGGAGCCCGCGCTGCCGTTGCCGAGGTAGCCCGCGAGGTCCTCGGGGACGTCCGTGAGCCGGCTGCCGTACTCGTGGTACATGATGCCCGCGTACACGCCGGTCCGGCTGCCGCGCAGGGTCTGCGGGTCGATGCCCGCCCGCTCGAAGGTCTCCCACGCGGCCTCCAGCAGCAGGCGCTGCTGCGGGTCCATGGCGAGGGCCTCGCGCGGCATGATGCCGAAGAACTCCGCGTCGAACTCGGCGGCGTCGTAGAGGAAGCCGCCGTCCTTGGCGTACGTCTTGCCGGGCGTGCCGGGCTCGGGGTCGTAGATGGCGTCCGCGTCCCAGCCGCGGTCGGTCGGGAACGCCCCGACGGCGTCCCGGCCCTCGGCGACCAGGTCCCACAGGTCCTCGGCGGACCGTACGCCTCCGGGGAAGCGGCAGCTGATCGAGACGATCGCGATCGGGTCCGAGTCGGTGGCTGCGGTGGCGCGCGGCGCGGTGGCGGCGGCCGGGGCCGCCTTGGTGGTGGTCGCCGACAGCTTGTCCACCACGAAGCCCGCGACCGCCCGGGAGTTGGGGTAGTCGAAGACCAGCGTGGCCGGCAGCCGCAGACCGGTGGCGGCCTGGAGCAGATTGCGCAGCTCGACGGCGGCGAGCGAGTCGAAGCCCTGCTCGCGGAAGGCCGTCTCCGGGCCGATCGCGTCCGGGGACGGGTGGCCGAGCACCGCCGCGACCTGCGTACGGACGAGTTCGAGGACGATCCGGTCGCGCTCCTGGGCGGAGGCCCCGGCGAGGCGGCGCTCCAGCTCGGAGGTCTCGGCGGCATGCGCCTGCACGGTCCGGCGGACCGGGCCGCGCACCTTGCCGCGCAGCAGCGCGGGCAGGTCCTCGCCGCGGGCGGCGAGCGCCGCCGCGTCGGTCTTCAGCGGCAGGACCACGGCGTCGAACCCGGCGACGGCGGCGTCGAAGAGGGCGAGGCCCTCCGCGACGGTCAGCGCCGGCAGGCCCAGCCGCTTCATGCGCTCCAGGTCGGCGTCGGTGAGGTCGCCGCCGAGACCGGTGCTGATCCCCCACATGCCGAACGCGGGCGCCGTGGCCGGCAGGCCCGCGGCCCGGCGGTGGGCGGCGAGGCCGTCCAGGAAGGAGTTGGCCGCGGCGTAGTCGGCCTGGCCGGCGGCCAGGACGGAGCCGCCCGCCGAGGAGAAGAGGACGAACGCCGACAGGCCGGAGTCCCGGGTCAGCTCGTGCAGGTTCCACGCGCCGTCGGTCTTGGGCCGCAGTACGGAGTCGAAGCCCTCGGCGGTCAGCGAGCCGACGAGCCCGCCGCCCGCGACGGCGGCGGCGTGCACCACCCCGCTCAGCGGGTGGGCCGCGTCGATGCCGGCCAGGACGCCGGCGAGCGACTCCCGGTCCGTCACGTCGCAGGCCGCCACCGAGGCGTGGGCGCCCAGCTCCGCGAGCTCGGCGACGATCGCCGAGGCGTCCGGCGCGCCCGGACCGCGGCGGCTGGTGAGGAGCAGGTGGCGTACGCCGTGCTCGGTGACCAGGTGGCGGGCCACCAGCGCGCCGAGGCCGCTGGTACCGCCGGTGATCAGCACGGTGCCGGTCGTACCCCACGGGGAGACGGGGGCGGGGGCGGGGATCCGGGTCAGGCGCGGGAGGCGCACCTCGCCGGAGCGCACCGCCGTCTCCGGCTCGCCGGAGGCCACCGCGGCGGCCACGTCGGCGCCCGGATCGCGGGTTCCGGCGGCCACGTCGACCAGGACGAACCGGCCGGGGTTCTCGGCCTCGGCCGCCCGGACCAGACCCCAGACGGCGGCCTGCGCCGGATCGGCGTCCTCGCCGGCCAGTACGGGGACACCGCCGCGGGTGACCACGGCGAGGCGGGCGGAGGCGGACTCCGGGTCGGCCAGCCACTCCTGGACCTTCGCGAGCACCTGGGGCACCACCTCGCGCACCCGGGCCGCGGCGTCCGCGCCGGCCGGGACGGGGGCGAAGTACACGGCGGCCTCGGCCGCTTCGGCACCGCTCGGCGCCGTACGCAGCCACTCGACGCGGTGCAGGGCGGCGGACGCGCCACCGGAGGCGGCGGCCAGCTGGGCCTCGGAGACCGGGCGCGACACCAGCGACTCCACGGTCGCCACGGGAGCACCCGTCTCGTCGGCGACCATGATCGCCGACACCTCGTCCCCGCGGACCCGGCGGATGTGCACCCGCAGCACGGACGTACCGGCCGCGTGCAGGGTGACCCCGTTCCAGGAGAACGGCAGCAGCGTCGCCCCCTCGGCGGCGCCGTCGCCGCCGAGCAGGTCCGCGTGCATCGCGGCGTCGAGGAGCGCCGGGTGGAGCCCGAAGAGGGCCGCGTCGCCGTGCGCCGTCTCGGGCAGCGCCACCTCGGCGAACACGTCGTCGCCCTGCACCCAGGCGGCCTTCAGGCCCTGGAACACCGGGCCGTACGCGTAACCGCGCTCCAGCAGACGGTCGTACGCGCCGGTGACGTCGAGCGGGGTCGCACCGGCCGGCGGCCACTGCGACAGGTCGAACGCCGCGGCCGGCGCGCCCGGCACCACCGTGCCGTAGGCGTGGCGGGTCCACGGGGCGTCCGGGGCGGAGCCGCGCGAGTGGATGCCGATCGACCGGGCGCCCGAGGCGTCCGGGGCGCCGACCCGCACCTGGAGGGCGACACCCCCGCGGGCGGGCACGATCAGCGGTGCTTCGAGGAGCAGCTCCTCGATCCGGTCGCAGCCGACCTGGTCGCCGGCCCGGACGGCCAGTTCGACGAAGCCGGTGCCCGGCAGCAGGATCGAGCCGAGGACGTCGTGGTCGGCCAGCCACGGCTGGGTGTCCACCGACAGGCGTCCGGTCAGGACCACCTCGCCGGAGTCGGCCGCGGGGAGCGCGGCGCTGAGCAGCGGGTGCCCGACCGCTTCGAGGCCGGCGGAGCCGAGCCCGGCGCCGCCGCCGGCGGCCGCCCCCTCCAGCCAGTACCGCTGGTGCTGGAAGGCGTACGTCGGCAGCTCGGACCAGCGGTCCTCGGCGGCCTGGTAGAACGCCGTCCAGTCGAGGGGCGTACCGGTGGTGTGGAGCTGCGCGAGGGCGCTGAGGAGGGAGTGCGCCTCGGGGCGGTTCTTGCGCAGGACCGGCTCGACGACGGGGGTTTCGGCTTCGGCTTCGGCGTCAGCTTCAGTGTCCAGGGTCGTACGGGTGAGGGCCGTCAGGACGGCGTCGGGGCCGAGTTCGAGGAACCGGCTGACGCCCTTGGCGTGCAGGTGCTGGACGGTGTCGGCGAAGCGGACGGCCTCGCGCAGGTGGCGGGTCCAGTAGTCGGGGGTGCCCCAGTCCTCGCTGAGCTCGCCGTGGACCCCGGCGACGACCGGGATCCGGGCGGGCGCGTAGGTCACGGACTCGGCGACCGCGCGGAACTCGGCGAGGGCCGGGTCCATGAGCGGGGAGTGGAAGGCGTGCGAGACGCGGAGCCGGGTCGTCTTGCGGCCCTGCTCCGTGAAGTGTGCCTGGATCGCCTCGACGGCGTCCTCGGCACCCGACACCACGATGGAGCGGGGGCTGTTGATGGCGGCGATGCCGACGACATCGGAGACGTACGGGAGGACTTCTTCCTCGGTGGCTTCGATCGCGGCCATGGCTCCGCTTGCGGGCAGAGCCTGCATGAGGCGGCCGCGTGCGGTGACGAGGCGGGCGGCGTCCTCCAGGGAGAGGACTCCGGCGACGTGGGCCGCGGTGATCTCACCGATGGAGTGCCCCGCCAGGAAGTCGGGCCGTACGCCCCACGACTCCACCAGCCGGAACAGCGCCGTCTCGATCGCGAAGAGAGCGGGCTGCGTGAACGCCGTGCTGTTCAGCAGCGTCTCGTCCTCGCCCCAGATCACCTCGTACAGCGGGGTGTCGAGGTACGTGTCCACGGCCGCGACCACCGCGTCGAGAGCGGCGGCGAACACCGGGAACGCCGCGTGCAGTTCACGCCCCATGCCCAGCCGCTGCG